>CAMHPW010000213.1 GCA_946187095.1 uncultured Clostridia bacterium
ATATTCATATCATTCGTGGTATTCTTTTTCACGCTTTTATTTGCAAGTGTCTATCCGCCGCCGTGTTTTCCGTTCACTCAACCGTGAATTCTTCTATTTCTTTAAACATCATCTCCACATTGTAAAGTTTTTTATAAGTGTGATAATGTCCGCAGTACCATTTTTTATATTTGAGTTTATGTTCGATTTCATTCAGCCATTCTTCCGTTGAACTGTCAACATTTCTCTGGTCTATGCCCGACAAAAATACCTCTATCGGCTGATAGTCCAGCGGACAGGTATGTGACAATACCACGTCTATTTGATAATCCCTTTTTGCAAGCTGACTTTCCACATACTCTTTAATTTCCTTTGAGGGCTGTTCATTGGCAAACCATTTCCAGCCGTGAGCCAATCTGAAATTTTTGTCAACGCTGTATGCACCGCCTATTACGATACATTCATAGCCGTCAAAATCATATATTTCACCGTCTTTGGCAAACAGTATATCGGGAAATTCTTCCTCATACCATACCAAACCGCCGTGAAACTCTTTCATTTTATAGCTTTCTATGTCAAACGGTCTTTTTTCGTGATTGCCGTGTATGCAGAAAAATGTCATGCCGAAATTTTCAACAGCTCTCTTATTCTTTTTATCACGCAAATCTTCCCAATAATTCAGTCCGACATCTCCCAATATTATCATGATATCCTCTCTTGAAACCTTGTTTTCAAAACAGAATTTTTCAAATCTTTCAAATTCTCCGTGAGTATCGCCTGTGATATATATCATAAAAAATCTCCTTTCACACAAAATAAAAAAGGCAGCCTGTTCTTTTACAAACAGACTGCCAATGAATAAACAGAATTATTTGATAACTCTTACACGGATAACGCCGTCAACTGCTTTTACAGCTTCGGCATCGGTATCTTCGGCTACATCAAAGATGGAATAGAAATAGTCTTTCTTTGAACCGCTTGCCATAGCCACTACTTTAGCCGTTTCGGAGAGTTTTGCACAAACAGCGTCAACGGCACACTTGTGAATGACACAAACTCTTGCGGCACCTGATTTTGCCATGGATACGGCAGGCATTGTTACGGAATTCTTGATATTGCCGTTTTCAAGGTAATCCTTGATTTCATCTGCCGCCATTCTTGCACAGTTGTCCTCTGATTCGGGAGTTGACGCACCCAAATGAGGAATTGCAATAACACCGTCTGCACCGAGTATATCATCTGTTGCAAAGTCTGTTACATAAGCGGATACTTTCTTGTCTGCCAAAGCTGCCAGTACATCTGTTGATACAGCGAGGTCTGCTCTGGAGAAGTTGAGTATACGGACACCGTCTTTCATCTTTGCGATGTTGGCGGCATTGATTACGCCCTTTGTATCGGGTGTGAGCGGTACATGAACCGTGATATAATCACTTGCGGCAAATACCTCATCAAGAGTATTGACATACTTCACGCAAGGTGAGATTTTGAGAGCGTTGCCGACGGAAAGGAACGGATCGTAACCGATTACGTCCATGCCGAGTGCAGCGGCTGCATTGGCAACGAGTATACCGATTGCACCAAGACCTACTACACCGAGAGTTTTGCCCATGATTTCGGGACCTACAAACTGACTCTTGCCCTTTTCCACCATCTTACCAACAGCGTCACCGTTGCCTTTGAGGGTTTTTGCCCATGCGATACCGTCAACAACTTTTCTGGAACTGATAAGAAGTCCTGTCAGAACAAGCTCTTTCACGGCATTTGCATTGGCACCGGGAGTGTTGAATACAACAATACCCTTTTCACTGCACTTGTCAAGCGGAATGTTATTCACGCCTGCACCTGCTCTTGCGATGGCAAGAAGGCTTTCCGGCAATTCCATATCGTGCATAGCCGCAGAACGTACCAAAACGGCATCGGGATTTTCCGTATTATCCGATACGCTGTAATTGTCACCCAACCTCGAAAGACCGATTTTGGAAATCTTATTGAGTGTCAGAACATTAAACATTGTAACCACCCTTTTATTCAATGTGCAATTAGCAATGTGCAATGTGAAATGAATACATCACTGCTAACTGCCTTAATCTGATTTTTTATCTGAAATTTTCAACTGCAAAACTGCACATTGTACATTGCAAGTTGATTATGAGTTAGCTTTCTCAAATTCGCCCATGAATGCAACGAGCTTTTCAACGCCCTCGATAGGCATAGCATTGTAGATGGAAGCTCTCATGCCGCCGACGGTACGGTGACCTTTAAGATTAACAAAGCCGTTTGCAGTTGCCTCTTTAACGAATTTAGCATCAAGTTCCTCGTTGCCTGTGATGAACGGTACGTTCATGAGTGAACGGTCTTCGGGAACAACGGTACCCTTGAACATATTGGAATTGTCAAGGAAGTTATAAAGAATAGCTGCCTTTGTTTCGTTGATCTTTTTCATGTTCTCAAGACCGCCGATATCATTCTTGAGCCATTCAAGAACGAGTTTAGCGATATAAATTGTCCAGCAGGGAGGTGTGTTGAACATTGAACCGTTGTCTGCATGAGTCTTGAAGTTGAGCATCGTCGGGCATATATCCATAGCATTGCCGATCAAATCTTCACGGATAATAGCGATGACAAGACCTGCGGGAGCCATGTTCTTCTGTGCACCTGCATAGATGACACCGAATTTGGATACATCAAGAGGTGTGGAGAGGAAACATGATGAAACGTCTGCTACGAGCGGAACATCACCTGTCTGGGGAAGTTCATGATATACGGTACCGTAAATGGTATTGTTCATGCAGATATAGAAATAGTCTGCATCTTTTGTGAATGTATCGGGATCGAGCTTCGGAATGTAGGAGAAAGTCTTGTCTTTTGAAGAAGCGACTACATTCGCCTGAATATATCTTGCAGCCTCTTTCTGAGCCTTTGTAGCCCACTGACCTGTGAGAACATAGTCAGCCTTGCCGCTCTTTGTGCCGAGGTTCATGGGGATAGCCGTAAACTGTGTGGACGCACCGCCCTGAAGGAAAAGTACCTTGTAGTTGTCGGGAATGTTCATTACTTCACGGAGAAGGCTCTCTGCACTGTCAATGATACCCTGAAATACTTTGGAACGGTGTGACATTTCCATAACGGACTGACCGCTGCCCTGATAGTCCAGCATTTCTGCCGCTGCCTGCTTGAGAACTTTCTCAGGCATCATAGAAGGACCTGCCGAAAAATTGTAAACTCTGCTCATTGTGATTACCTCCAAAAAAAATTTTTTTCCTTTGCAATTTAACATTATAGAACAATTTCCCTCATAAGTCAATTATTTATTTTCTTTGAAAGAAATATAAAAACCATTTTTTCAAAAATGTAATCTGCACTATAAATATTAAACTATGTTTTAAAAAAATATTTATTTTTGATATGTGGATTGCTCATGTGCGGCAAAGCCATTGACATTTTCAAGGTCATATGTCTTTGGTATCTTGATGAACGCATTGGGTTGCCTCAACAAGCATTAAGAAGCGAACTTCTTCATCTTCACTGACCTCCACTA
>CAMHPW010000214.1 GCA_946187095.1 uncultured Clostridia bacterium
GGCTCTTATCCGTTCAAACTCACTGCCGAGGAAACCAACATTCCGGCAGGCATTTATTTCTATGACATTGCTCTGAAATGCTCTGACGGTGATTTTTTCCATATCACCATGCCCGACCAGTTCGTCATCAGAGAAACCGTTGCAAGAAAGGACTGAAAATATGAATTATATCACTATCAATGCAAGCGTTGCCACCCCTTCCACAGAAGAAATGGCTTATGCTCAGACCAACAATCGTCTTGATACGCTCGACAGAAAATTGGATTCTTCCGTACAGCAGCTACAGACAAATATCAACTCACAGATCAATTCCGTCAATACATCTCTGCAGAATACAGAAACTTCCCTTACCAATCTGATCGACAATCAGACAAATGCCGTTGCGGTACGTATTGACAATATTATCGCCAACAATGCCGATACTGACGGCAATACAGAACTCATTGACATTCGTTCATCGTATGACGGCAGGATTTATTCCAGTGCAGGAACGGCTGTCAGAAATCAGCTTTACAATACCAATACTCTCCTCGGCAAAGCCGACAGGGAAATTTTCACGACATCCCTGCAAACTCTTGAATTGGAATATTCTCTCGGCTATCAGCACGTTGACGGTACTTTCTTTGAAAGTCAGCTTTATTCCCATACGGATATTTCCGTTTCCGCAGGGGAAGTTTATTATATCACAGGCTGGAATTTCTATAACGTACTTTTATACGCCATTCTCGACACAGACGGAAATGTTCTTGTACAGGAACAGGAAAGCGGTTCCGCCAATGCCGATGCATATACGGATTTTCAGGTAGTCATTCCGCCTGATGCCGCCATTCTCCGTGTCAACAGAAAGGAAACGCCTCAGCAGTCCAATTTCATTCCCACAGTGAAAAAAGAAGTCAAAACTTCCAAAATCACATCAGGCTTGAATACAGTCAACACCCGTATACAAGCCATTGAAACCGCTAATTCACAAAATGCCGCCGCTCTCGAAAATGCCCTTTATTCAAAAACATCTGCACTTGTGGATATGTCTGCACTTCACACAGGCATGATGATCAAAACATGGGTATCTTCCGCCAATGTCAATACTCCGTCAACTTATCTCGGCGGAAATGCTTCACGAATTTATACAGACGTTTATGCCGTTCATCAGGGCGATATCATCAAATCCGCTTTTCAATTCTCCGACCAGAAGAATTTCACTTATATGCTTTTTGATACCAACGGCGATTTTGTTTCGACTGCCACAGGCATTTCCGTCACTGTCGCAAATGACGGCTATATTATTTTTGACTTCCCCAATTCACTTCTCATTCCCGAAGGAATTGTCATTGTCGAAGATGCCGATGATTTCCCCTATCCCGTTCCCTACAAGAAATCAAACTTTCAGCAGAATATCGCCTTTGAAACGGAACTTCCCCTGCAAAATATCGACAAAACAGGCGGTTATACTGCTATTTTTCATGATATCGGCATTATCGGCGACAGTCTTGCCTGCGGCTGCATGGAGGGTGTAGACACCTCTGCAAGCGAATACAAATATACAGACAATCTGCCGTACTCATGGGCTGCCTGCATAGAAAGGGCTACAGGCTGTACCTGTCATCAGTTCTGCCGTGGCGGTCAGTATCTCCATGACAACAACTGGTATTCCGAATGGAAACAGGCTGTTGCACAAAATCCCTGTACCGCCTACGTTATCTGTATCGGCTTCAACGACTACAACTGGCTGAATCAATCTGCCAATAATCTTGGTTCTCTTTCCGATATAAACGAAAACTTTGAAACCAATCCCAACACTTTCTACGGACAGTACGGCAAAATGCTTTCCTATATCCAATCCGTTCAGCCCAAAGCGAAAATTTTCCTTGTCAACATGGAATGGAATTCTACTGACAATTCCTCTATCAATACGGCTATTTCCGAGATCTGCGAAAATACCGACAACTGTTATCTGATCGACCTCAAAACATACGCCCATGAACCTTATTGGAATGTGCCGAATATCTTTAAAACAGGTCTGTATCATAAAAATACTCTCGGCTATCAAAAAACCGCTTGGGATATCATGAGCTATATAGATTATATTATCCGTCACAATATGAATGATTTCATTGATGTACAGTTTATCGGCACTAACCTCAGATTGCCCACTCAGGCGGAAATATCCTGAATATCGGGGCTTTGCCCCGAACTCCACCAAAGGCTCTGCCTTTGGAATCCGGCAGGGGACAAACGTCCCCTGCACCCGTCTTTTAATCGGCAGATATTTTTTATCTGCCGATTATTTTTAATGCCGATAAAATAAATTTGTCAGTCTTTCGCCGTTCCGTTTCAAAGTCAATACCGCTTTCGATTTTCTGCAAAAGCGTGTCAAATCTTGAATTCATGGAAATCCCTTCACGTTCCGTAACCGTGAACGGCTTGCCGAATATCACCGCAAATACACACGCATGATAGGAATTTGTCACGACTTTTTCGGCATGGTCTATCAGATACAGAAATTCTCCCACACTCCACTGTTCACGGCTTTTATCAATAAAATACTCAAACACATAGCTTTTATTTTCAAAGCCTTTCGGACATTTTTCAAGGCTTCGCCAATGTTCCTTTGGCACATACATTGTCGGTTCAAGCAGAATTTCGGCATTTTTACCCGTCATCTCAAAATAAATCTCTGCCCCTCTTTTTTCCCTGAATGATACCAAATCAAACTTCCGCAAGCCCTCATGAAATAGATTTTCATATTCTTTCGGAATATCGCTTACACCGAAACTTGCACAAAAGGCAATATTATTTTTTGTATTGGGCATCAGAAATTCGCTTGAGTAATATGGGTTAAATATCTGGTCACTGCCATACACGCATATATCCGCTTTCTGACGGCTGTATTTCATGTTACGGCTGAAATCCGCCAATTGATACACTCTGTAATTTTTATTTTTAAAAATCTCCGCAATTTTACCGTGAGTTGATTTCCATACAAGATACTTGAAACTACAAAATTTCTTCCCGCAATTATAAGCATTTCCATATTGTGAAAAAATATAATTTACGGCATAATTTTGCAGTCTGTTGCCGTAATTTTCATAGTCCTGAAAGGTATAAATGCCGATTTTTAAGCCTTTTCTCTTTATTTTGAAATGCTTATACAAAATCAAAGCCATGCCTTTCAAAGACCGCTTTTCACACAGTGCAAATGCCTTTTCTGTGATTTCATTTTTCACATCAAAGTGTATCAGCAGGTCAAATAAACTTTCCGTCAGCCGTTTTTTCGCCATAGAAGAAATTGTACTGTATTTCATGCATTTCTCACATACAGATAAACTGCATTTCAGCATATCCAGCTTTTCACGAAGTCCCATAAAACCATGCATTTTGCCGTTTTCATTATCCCTGTAGAAATAGCCTGCATATTTCAAAAGCCTGATCTTATCACACATTTTCTGCGACGCGGCTGAAATGGATTTGTTATACGACGAATCGACGCGACCT
>CAMHPW010000215.1 GCA_946187095.1 uncultured Clostridia bacterium
TTATTCTTACTCCTCATATCGGTGGTGTCACTTATGAATCATTCTGCAATATGATGCATGATGCCATGAGGAATATAGAATTGTTTGATAAAGGAAAGTTGGATGAAATAAAACAGTACCGCTATCTGTGAGGTGAGCAAAATATGAATGTGACGGATACTTTTGTCAGATACCTGATGAATAAGCAAGATAAAATATCCGCTTCTGTCATACAAAAGGCAAAGGAATGCAGATTTGATTATTTAGCTGTTGTAACTGCCGGTGCAGAAAGAAGTTATTCCCATTGGGAGAAACTTCTGAAAAATATTCCCGATGGAAAATCCGCTTTGTATGGCTATGACATGAAAACAGACAGTAAAACAGCCGCACTGATAAATGGCTTCAATGCTCATTGTCTTGAACTTGATGATGGTCAGCGTTTTGCGATGATACATCTGGGGGCGGCAATTATTTCTGCCATTGATGCTGTTTTCTGCGAATATGATATTTCACGGGAAAGTTATTATAACGGTATCATTACAGGATATGAGGCGGCGTGCAGAATGGCAATCGCCATGCAGCCATCTCACAAAAACAAGGGTTATCATACGGCAGGAACCTGCGGAACGATTGGTGCTGCCATAGGTACTGCAGTTGCCCTTCAATTTGATGAAAATCAGCTTAAAAGGGTACTTACTCTTGCAGCCGCAAGTTCGGCGGGAATGCTTGAAATACAGGAACAGGCTTCGGAATTAAAACCCTACAATCTCGGAAGAGCCGCAATGGACGGAGTTGCTGCTGCACTGATGGGATATACGGATTTTGAAGTTCCTGATGATATGATGGGCGGAGAACGGGGATTTTTCCATATTTTTTCAGACAGTTATGATGCAGGCAGGTTGACATCAGATGCTGATTATTTTGAAATAGAGCGAATTTATGTAAAGCCGTATGTTTCCTGCCGCCACAGTCATTCGGCAGTTGAGGCAGCGATAAAACTCCATGAGAATGTTTCTGTAAATGATATAGAGTATGTAGAAGTAAAAACATATAAACTTGGTGTAAAAGGTCATGACCATAATGAAATAAGCGGTATTGCATCCGCAAAACTCAGCACTCCTTATGCTGTTGCGGCAGGTCTGATATACGGCAAAGCTGATTTGAGTGTGTTTGAACCACTTGATGAGAATATTTTAAAGCTGGCTTCAAAGGTCTTGGTAAAAGAGGATGAAACGCTTACAAAAGAAAGTAAACAAAAGCGGGCAGCGATGGTAACTGTATTTTTATCAGACGGCTCACAAAAGGAGTGCAGGGTTGATTATGCAAAAGGTGAGCCCGAAAATCCGATGAGCATGAATGATTTGGTTAATAAAGCGGTTGGTTTGATAGGCAAAAAAATAACATTCAATTATATAAATAATATTTTTTAGTATATAAGCAATTGAAGGAAGATGGGATAAAAAATGTTCAGAAAGATTAAATATTGTTTACAGGATGGAAATATTCGCTTAAGCAACATCGCAAGACGAAATAAAATGGTTGCATCATTACTTGTATGTGCCGTGAAGCAGAGAGATCGTATAAAAGGGAAACAAGTTGACAAACAGATAGATGATACTGTCCTGCTTTTCAGACCTGGAATAGAGAAAGAAGAATTCAGGAAGATTAAGCGGGATGTCTGGAGAAGCAGAGAAGTATATCTTATTGACCCTGATGAATATTTTTTATATGATTTTGAAAAGCTTTCGGACAGTGAGCGACATGAATTTGTCGGCAACAGAGAGAAAGAATTGGTATGTATGAGAATAAACCATGGCAGACCTGATTATATTTTTAATGATAAATTTGAATCATATCAAAAATTCAAGGATTACTACAAACGGGAAGCGATAATGGTTACTTCAGAAAAGGATATCGATGCTTTTGAGGAGTTTGCCAAAAAACATAAAAGGGTTATTGCGAAAATAACAAATTTGTCCCGTGGAAGAGGAATATTCATAGTGGATACATCAGTCCCTGATGAATTGTCAAAAGCTGTTGAAACGATTAAAAAAAATCTTTCTCATCATTCCTCTTTTATTGTTGAGGAATGTATAGTGCAGTCTGACTTTATGGCTAAATTGAACAAAAGCAGTGTTAATACAGTCAGAATAGCGACTTTCAAGATGGATGACAAAATTGAAGTTCTTTATTCATCGTTAAGAATAGGCAGAGCAGGCTCTGTTGTTGATAATGGAGGTTCAGGCGGATTGTTTTGTGGTATAGATTTAACTACAGGACAGGTAATAACAGATGGATGTGACGAAAAAGGTGGATGCTATGAGTATCATCCGGATTCTAATGAAAAAATCAAAGGGTTACAAATTCCTCACTGGGAGCAGGTATTATCTTTGGTCAGAGAATTGGCGTTAGTTGTCCCTGATCAGTTATATGTTGGTTGGGATTTGGCATATACAGATAACGGATGGATTATGATAGAGGGAAATGCGTGGTCTCAGTTTGTTGTTTATCAGATTCCCAGACGCAGTGGAATAAGAAAGTATTTGGATAATACAATGTATAGATATTTGAAGCAAGGAGAAGATATAAAATGAACAGCATGGAAAAAACAAGAGAATTTTTAAAGTCAATAGGTCTTCCGGGTGGAGATACTTATGATCTTCCGACTTCAGAAAAAAGATTTGCCGATGGTGGACAGTATCGTTTTGAGGTTCCCGGTATTCAGGGACCGAAAGTCATGAAAGCATTGCTTGAAGCAATGGACGGATACGGACTGTATCTTCATCGTGTTACGCAGACGCAGGGAATCATGCGTCTGACAGATGAAGATATCAGCAAAATGGTAGAATTGGCACATCAGTGGAAAACAGACCTTATTCTTGCCATCGGACCAAGGGCTACAACAGATACATCGGCTTCCGTTCATACGGAGGAGGGTGTCAGAATGGGTTATCGCCTTCGTGGACAGGAACAGGTCGTTCGTGCCATTGAAGATGTGAAACGTGCTGCTCGTTTGGGCTGCCGTGGTTTTCTTGTATATGACGAGGGCTGCCTGTGGGCTTTGAATGAAATGAGAAAAGCAGGTGAAATACCTGCTGATTGTCATTTCAAAGTATCTGCTCATGCAGGTCACGGAAATCCGTGTTCGGCAAAACTTCTTGAAAATATAGGTGCTGATTCCATCAATCCCGTCAGAGATATTCAGCTACAGATGCTTGCCGCAATGCGTCAGGCGGTTGACTGTCCTATTGATATACATACAGAGAATCCGAAATCCACAGGCGGCTTTATCCGTCATTATGAAGTGCCTGAAATGATACGTATAGCAGCTCCCATTTATCTTAAAACCGGTGGTTCTGTAGCAGCAACACATAGTTGGGACAGTACCGAGGACGATGCAAGGAAGCGTGCAAAGCAGTGTTCTCTTGTAAAGAGAATGATTGATGAATATTATCCTGAGGCGGTATGGTCTCCGAGGGGAAGTTTGATTTAAATTTGTTTTCAGGGGATAA
>CAMHPW010000216.1 GCA_946187095.1 uncultured Clostridia bacterium
GATAAATTGTGTGAATGTGAGCATAAAATTTCGGAAGAAGATGCAATGAAATTATTGGAAAACTGCACGCTGAATTATCATCATAAATGGATGCCTCACATGGTAATAACGGTATGGAGCAGTGTATATAACTGTACGAAGAAAACCATGAAAATGTGTTCGGGTATGAATTACGACGATATGTATGAATTTTCCCTCGATGAGCCTGGAAAGGTCAAAAAAATAAAATAAGGAGGCGGTGCTTTTGGAAAGTACAAAAAAAGTTCTTTTGGATGCACAAAATCTCTGGAAATCCTACGGCAAGGGTGAGGCAAGAATTGACGCTCTTGCAGATGTTTCCTTACAGATATTTGATGGTGAACTTCTGACAATTTTAGGCAGTTCGGGCAGCGGTAAAAGTACCCTTTTGAATTCTCTGGGTGGCATGGATAAGCCTGACAGGGGCAAAATTATCGTCAACGGAAAAGACCTCTGCAAGATGAATGACAGGGCTTTGACGGATTACAGAAGAAAAAATATCGGATTTGTCTTTCAGTCGTTCAACCTGATAGCCGAACTTACAACAAAGGAAAATATTGCTATGACTGCCGACACCGCTCACAATCCGCATATCATTGAAGAAGTCTTTGACATGGTGGGGCTGAAAGCAAAAATGAACAATTATCCCTCACAGCTTTCGGGCGGTCAGCAGCAGAGAATTTCTATTGCAAGGGCTTTGGCAAAAAATCCTCAGCTTTTGCTTTGCGATGAACCGACAGGTGCATTGGACTATGAAACGGGAAAACAGATTTTAGTAGAATTGGAAAAACTTGTCCGCAAACATGGCAAAACCGTTGTTATCGTCACGCATACTCAGGAAATCGGCAAAATGTCCGACCGTATCATCAAAATGCGAAACGGCAAAATTACAAATGTTATCATAAATCAAAATCCCGTTTCAGCGGAAAGCATTGAGTGGTAAGCCTATGAAAAGAATGTTATTTCCCGTTATCAAAAAATATCTGAAACTGTTGATTTCCATTATGCTCGTATCGGCTATGGGCTGCGGCATTATGACAGGTCTTTCGAGTGCATACGTTTCTCTTGAAACATCTCTTGATGATTATGTGGAAAATTACCGTTATCCTCATGCCGTCATTACAACCGACGTAACAAACTGTAAAAATATTGACAAGCTTAAGGAATTGCAGTCTGTTTCGGAGATAAATGCCCGACTTTGCGGAGATACCTATATCAAAAGCAAAGAGAGGCGTTATTTATCCGTCAGAGTTTTTTCATACAATCCCGATGACATACAAAAATTTCACTTCTGGTCACAGGCTGACAACAACGGCAAAGATGATGTTTTCATAGAGTGCAACTTTGCACATGACAACGGCATTAAAGCAGGCGATACTCTCAGCTTTAAAGTTGACAAGGAATACAGGGAATATTTTGTATCGGGCATCATTTCCATGCCTGAAACGCTTTCTGTACAGCCTACGGACAATTCATTTGGCTCAAATACGGATTTCGGCTATGCCTATGCCCCTGCAAGGCTTTTAAAAGATGAATCGGATAAAAAATACAGTGAAGTTAAAGACGAACTTGACGAAAAGCAGTCCGAACTTGACAAAGAATGGAACAAGGCTCAGAAAGAGCTTGATGATGCCGAACAAAAGCTGAATGATGCCAAAAAACAGCTTGCCGAAAAAGAAAAGCTGTTTGAAGATTCATCTTTGGAGGCTGAGGAAAAATTTGCACAGCTTGAAGAAACCGAAAGTACTCTTAAAGCCACTAAAAAGGAACTTGAAAGCAAAAGAAAAGAACTGCTCGATACAAGGAAGAATTTACAGCAGACTTTCAATCTCCTGAAAGAAAACAAGGATAAATTACAGCAGGCGGCTGACGGCCTTGAACAGATCAATGACGGGCTGAAAAATATAGAAAATATCACAGATATGCTGACAGCAGATGAAACTGTACAATTTGTGAATTTGTTGAAACTTGTCCCCGGTCTTGACATGGAATATCTTTTTGATACCGTTGAAAATATGCAGAACTTCATTGAAACCGTGCAGGATTATGGATTTTCCTATGACGTGACGGATAAAGTGTCCGATTTTTCCAGAAATCTGCAAAACTATATGGATCAGGCAGAATCCGATTACTTATATCTTAATTCCGACAAAAGTGCTTGAAGTCATAAAAATATATACAATATATGATGAAAATGCAGGTCTTGCGGAAAATGCCGATAATGCACTTGCAACGCTTGAATTTATCCATGATAATGTGGAGGAGTACGACCTTTATACAGCCGTTTCATATCTGCCTGTGCTTGGCAGTGACAAGACTTTTGGAAAACTTCTGTCCGATATTTCGGACATGGAAGCTGTCATTGAAGAACTTTCCGAATATACCGAACAGCCCTTCAAAACCGCAGGCGATTTGACTTCCGCCTATGCAAGTGCTTTGAATGATATTGAAGAACAAAAAAATCTGCTTGTTTCACAGCGTGAGCAGATTGAAAATACTCTTGCGGAATACGGCTTGACGGAAAGTGACCTTGAAAATATCCCGTCACTCATTGAGCAGGCTGAATCGGGACTTGCACAGATAGATGACGGCATAAAGCAGATAGATGACGGTATGCCACAGATTGAAAGTGGTTTACAGGAGATTGCAGACGGCAAAAAGCTCATCTTATCAAAGCTCGATGAAGCTGAAAAACAGCTTTCCGATGCCAAAAAAGAAATTTCGGAAAACGAAAAAAAGCTCAATGACGAAACCGCAAAGGCTTTAAGTGAATTTGCGGATTTAAAAGAGGAATTGGAAAAGGCTTACAGCGAGCTTGAGGAAGGCGAAGGTTATGAAATGCTGTGCAACCAGTTTTTGATATACTTCAAAAACGGTGCGGACAGCAAATCCGAACTCGAAAAACTCAAAGCTATTCTTGAGAATGAAGAAATTTCCGTGAAAAGCAGTTTTGTTTATGAAGATTCCGCTGTTAAAAACAGGATTGATGTCAATTTAGAGCCTATCGAAACAATGTCGATATTCATGCCTATGGTATTTTTTATTATCATACTTATAGTTGTGTTCATGTTCATGTCGCTTATAATCAAGCAAAGCAGGCGTGAAATAGGCATTTTAAGGGCATTGGGATTTTCCAAAACAAGCATAAAAATGCTTTACTGTGAAGTTAATTTCATAGTATCGGTCTTTTCAATCATTCTCGGAAGCGTTATCGGATATTGCCTTATGAGGTATGTAGGAGATTATTACAAGGACTTTTTCCCTCTGCCCGAATTCACATTCAAGGTAAATATTGGAATGTATCTGCTGTCGGCAGTATTGACGATAGTTGTCGGACAGATTTCCACTCTCATAAGTACAGGCACAATCTCAAAAATACTTCCGTCGGAGGCTATGTCCCGACCTGCACCCGAAACCGCTGAAATTCCGAAAT
>CAMHPW010000217.1 GCA_946187095.1 uncultured Clostridia bacterium
CCCGCATTGGAATTTGTTGAGGTTACATTTCCCGTTGCGGTGAAGAAATTTTCGACGATGAATCTCGTTGATATGGGCAAGGGCTTGTTAGGCGTAACAGTTGCTTTAATGATAATGATAAGAGCTTTACAGCATATGCCCGAGAAGAAACATATGATAAGCACTGGTATAGGACTGATTGCTATGTCTGTAGCGATGGTGATATTATCAAAAGCCGTTAAAAATATGGGCAGTATGAGTATTCAGGATATAGGAAAGGGTTTATTGGCATTAGCCGGTTCGTTATTTGCTATAACCTTATCCTTGAAATTTATGCCCAAAAACATGCTCGGAATTGGTTTAGGTTTAATACTGGTATCTACGGCACTTGTTATACTTTCAAAAGCGTTGAAAAATATGGGTGGCATGAGTATTGAAGACATCGGCAAAGGCTTATTGGCTTTGAGCGGTTCTTTATTCGCTATCACTCTATCATTAAAATTTATGCCGAAAAATGTGTTCGGGATAGGTTTGGGCTTGATATTGGTGTCAACAGCACTTATCATACTTTCGGAAGCTCTTAAAAGCATGGGAGCAATGGACATTCAAGATATAGGTAAAGGATTGCTTGCTTTGGGCGGGGCGTTGCTCTTCATAACCTTGTCGATGAAGTTTATGCCTAAAAACCTGATAAGCATTGGTGTAGGTTTGATAGCTGTGTCAACAGCACTTGTTATCATATCGAAAGCTCTTAAAAATATTGGGAGTATGAGTATCGAAGATGTCGGAAAAAGTTTATTGGCTTTGGGTGGGGCATTACTCTTTATCACTCTATCCTTAAAGTTTATGCCTAAAAATATGGTAGGTATCGGAATAGGATTGATAGCAGTATCAACGGCACTTGTAATTATCGCAGAAGCTCTAAAAAAAATGGGGGGCATGGAATGGGACGAGATAGGAAAAGGTTTGACCGTTCTCGGAAGTTCCATGGCAATTTTGGCAATAGGCTTGAATTTGATGAAAGGCACTTTGGGAGCATCTGCGGCATTGCTTGTAGCCGCATTATCGCTTGCCGTTCTAACCCCTGTATTAAAAATATTAGGCAGTATGGAATGGGATAATATTGTCAGAGGACTTGCTATGATAGCCGGAGTGTTTACAGTTTTAGGAGTAGCTGCCAAAATTTTAGCACCTCTTACCGTACAGATATTAGCACTGTCGGTATCCATAGCCGTATTCGGGGCAGGCTTATGGACATTAGGTATAGGCTTACAAGCATTAGCTATGGGGTTCACTTCATTCTGTGGGGCGTTGGCTGTTGGTACAACTGAAATAGTAGCCGCTATGGGAATCATAGTAGCCTCTATGGACGACATTATATTGCCGCTGATAGACAAGTTGGTTGTCGTTATAATTGCTCTTTTAAAAGGCATTGTTGATATTATCAAGGAACTCATGCCCGATATAAGAGAAGTTATCAAAGAAACTCTCGATATGATATTTGGCATTATTATTGATTTACTTCAGGACGTTGTGAAATATGTGCCCGATATAGTGGTATTGGTACTTGATTTGGTGGTAAAAGTTCTTGAGGGGCTTGTTGACAAACTGCCCGAAATCATTGATTTGGTGCTTGTACTGCTTATACAGATCATAGACGGCATAGCAATAAGATTACCCGAACTGATAAAGTCAATTGTGAATTTGCTTGTAATGCTGTTCGTGGGGGTATTAGACGCAATCGGGGAAATTGATCCGGAGATATTTGAAAAAGTTCTGCTTGGCATAGGCGAAATATCGCTGATTATAGTCGCTATGAGCGGCATATCCACACTGATACCGAGTGCAATGTTGGGGGTTTTAGGTATGGCTGCATTTGTTTTCGAGCTGACAGCGGTACTTACAGCATTGGGGGCATTGGCACAAATCCCCGGATTGATGTGGATCATCGGCGAAGGCGGAAATCTTCTTGAAGGTATCGGCAATGCTATCGGAAAATTTGTCGGGGGTATCGTTGGCGGTATAATGGAGGGCATATCAAGCTCATTCCCGAAAATTGGAACAGACTTGTCCGCTTTCATGGAAAATGCAAAACCTTTCATAGACGGTGCTAAAAATATAGATGCCGATACAATGAACGGCGTGAAAGCTCTTGCAGATGTTATATTGACTCTGACGGCGGCGAATATTCTCGATGGCTTGACATCATGGTTTACAGGCGGCACATCTCTTGTTGACTTTGGAAAAGAGTTGGCTACATTCGGACCTGAATTCAAAAAGTATTGTGACAGCATAGGTGATATTGACGGCGAGAAAGTACAGGCTTCCGCAAATGCGGCAAAGGCACTTTCAGAAATGGCTGATAATTTGCCTAAACATGGCGGAGTAGTTGGTTGGTTCAGCGGTGACAGCAGTTTGTCATCATTTGCAGATGAATTGAACGATTTTGCACCAAGTCTTGTAGCATATTCTCAAAGCGTAGAGGGGCTTTCGACAGACGTTGTGGAAAATTCTGCGAATGCGGCAAAAGCGTTGTTTGCGATGGCGGATAATTTGCCGAAACACGGCGGAGTAACAGGTTGGGTTAAAGGTGATAACACGTTATCGGCATTTTCAAAAGAACTGGAAGCCTTTGGACCTGCTTTGCAGGAGTACGCCGTCAGTGTAACGGACTTGGATACCGATGTGGTAAGAAATTCTGTAAACGCTGCAAGAGTTATAGCGAAATTTTCGGAACATCTCCCGAAACACGGCGGAATGACGGAATGGTTTACGGGAAGTAACAAGCTGTCAGATTTTGCAAATGAATTGCCAAAGTTTGGTTATGGGCTGCATTTATATTGGCTCGAAGTGGACGGTATCAATCCCGAAATAGTAGACAGTTCCGCAAATGCGGCAAAAGCTCTCGCTGAACTGGCGAATATTACCCCGAATACAGGCGGTATGGCAAGTTGGTTTACAGGTGAAAAATCTTTGTCAACATTCGGTGAACGCTTGAAAGCGTTTGGTTCAGGTATACAGGCTTATGCGAATGAAGTGACAGGCATAAAGCCCGAGGTGGTCACAAGTTCCGTTAATGCGGCGGAATCTCTTGTAATGCTGTCCGAAAAATTGAGCAATCAGGGCGGCGTATTCAGTTTCTTCACGGGGGATAAAAATATAGGGCTGTTCGGTGAAAGGCTTGTTATATTCGGAGAAAAATTTGCAGCCTATGCCGATAAAATCAAGGAAGTTAAACCTGAAACTCTGTCAGCTACAACGGCCGCTGCAAGTTCACTTGTAGAGCTTCAAAATAACCTTGGAGATGACGGCGGTTGGTTCTCAAGTTCCAAGACGATTGCCGATTTCGGCGAAGAAGTGAATAAATTCGGGGCATTCTTTAAGAATTTTTATAAACATATCCAAGATGTCAAGCCCGACCAGCTTAAAAAAGTTCTTGCCGAGATAGATAAAATTGTGGAGTTGGCGAA
>CAMHPW010000218.1 GCA_946187095.1 uncultured Clostridia bacterium
ATTATTTTGTGAAAGTGACCGCAACGGATGGGCTTAATATCCGTCAGGGTGCAGGTATCAAATTTGACAAGTTGGGCGAAGTGCCGTTTAATGAAGTTGTGAAAGTCACTCGTTGGACATCGGGTGGTGCTTATAAATGGGGACTTGTCGAATACGAGGGCGTGAAAGGCTGGATCGCACTCGACTATACAAGAGAAATTGACCTTGACGGAATGGCAGAAGAAGTTATCAAAGGCAAATATGGCAACGGTGAAATAAGAAAGAAAAATCTTGGTATTCTCTATGATGAAGTACAGGAAAAAGTGAATCAGATGTTGACATAAATTTAACCGCCTGTGAGGACATATCCTTGCAGGCGGTTTTGATTTTTATTTTTTTCTTGAAAGCATAAAACACATTAAAAGAGTATAATCGTAATATCTGAGTTCGACTTTTGTTTCAGATTGTCCATTTTTATAAGCCTTGCACAGTGGTGCAGGGCTTTTTTTGCTTGCAAATCTTGTCCGTTGTATGATATAATAGAAAAAAATCACACAAGGGGGAATTCTGTGATACGAAAAGCAATTACATTTTACGGCTGGGTACAGGGGGTAGGCTTTCGCTGGAGAGCATATCATGCTGCTGATGCATTCGGTGCAACCGGTTGGATCAGAAATAACGATGACGGTTCTGTTTCGATGGAGATACAGGGAAATGAAGAACAAATTGATCGGGTGATTCTGACTCTGGAGTCAGGACATTTTATACGGATAGAAAATATGGAATGCAGAATGCTTCCTGTGGAGCCTGATGAGAGAGATTTTAAAGTAAAATAACACAAAAGTTTTTCCGTTTCCCTGCATGGACAAAAAAGTAGAATTTTTCCGATTTTTATTTTTCAAAAGTCAGAGAGAATATCATTTTATATTTGGGGCAGTCATGGTATGATAATGGCAGTTCAAATATAAAACACTTTTTAAAAATTTTGAGGAGGAATCGTCATGGGATGGGAAATGCTTTTGTGCGGAGTTGTTTTTATCGTAATAGGTGTGATCAGCAGAAAATACAATATGAACGGCAGTTATACCGCAGGCAAACATATGTTCAAGAACAGTGATGCCAATCTTGAAGGAAAAAATCTTGATTTTTCCGATCAGAACTACTACGATAATAAAGGAATTCTCAAGTAATATCTGACAGCAGTCGGAAAGGATATGAGCGGTATGAAATTTGCCGATGCATATAAGGGATTAAAGCTCATTACGATAGCGGAAATGCTCAATATCAGCAGTATGATTGTGTATATCGTATCTATGGGGATGTTGATTGCCATGGGCGGCAATGGCATTGATATATTGAACTATAAATGAGCAAATTCCGAATTTTTTGTGAAACTGCACAATATTCGCAAGTCCCCGACTTCTCCACCACCGCCTGCGGCGACAGCCGCATAGACGTTTTTTTGTGCAACTTTCAAATTTGCTCATTTATAGTCCAGAAATAAAACAGCGGCAGACAGTTCCAAAGACTGTCTGCCGTTTTTTGTCCGTGATCATATGAATTCAAATTTGGTTACGTCAAACAAACCGCAGTCGGTGATGCGTATTTCGGGAATAACGGGAAGTGCCATGAAAGAAAGTGTGATAAACGGATCAATATTTCGGTTGACACCCATCTCATAGGCTTTCTGAATGATGCTGTCAAGTTCGGGAATGAATTCGTCCGCACTTTTCAGACTCATCAGTCCGCCGAGTTCAAGGGGAAGTATGCCTGCTTCTTCACCGTCTTTGATGATCACATAACCGCCGTTAATGCGTTTCAGGACTTCAGCGGCTTTGAACATATCCGTGTCGTTATCGCCGATGACGATGATATTATGTGAATCATGTGCTACAGTCGTTGCAATGGCACCGTGTGTCAAACCGTATCCGCTGATATAGGCAGATGCCATATAGTTTCTTGCATGATGTCTTTCGATGACGGAAATTTTTCTGAGAGTACCGTCAGCCATGCCTTTTTCGATCTGCCTGTGTGACATTTCGAGCTTGGTAGTGGCGATCTGATTTTCAATAATGCCTATGACGGAATATTTGTACTGTATCGGTATTTTGAAAGATTTTTCGGTGAGTTCCCCGACATTCACGGATTTAAGCAAAGACTTGTTATACTGCACATTGGTCGGTTCGGGAATATCGGAAAGGGCGATACCGTCTTTATATACATCAATGACATTGAAATCTTTCAGATTGTCGAGAATCACGATATCGGCTTTATAACCGCAGGCAACTGCACCGATTTTTTTCAGACCGTAGATATTGGCGGCATTGACAGAAGCCATCTGCAAAGCCTTCACAGGAGAAAGTCCCAGTGAAACGGCTTTTTTGATATTAGCCCTGATTGTGCCTTCTTTGCGGATATCGGCAAGATGTTTGTCATCTGTACAGAAAGCCATTCTTGAGGTGTCGATATTGCTTTCAATGACACCCTTTATGATATCTTCAAGATTTTTGGAAGCCGAGCCTTCTCTGACAAGTACAGCCATGCCGCAGCGTAATTTTTCGGCAGCTTCGTCATAGGTGATGCTTTCATGGTCTGTATGTACACCTGCCGTGACATATCCATTCAGTTCTTTTCCCGTGACCATGGGAGCATGACCGTCTATGATCATATCGGAAAATTCCTCTATTTTTTTCATGATCTCGGGATAGCAGTCGAGTGTTCCCACACAGTTCATGAGTTCACCCAAGCCGAGTACATTCGGATTATCTTTGAGTTTGGCAAGGTCTTTGGCTTTGAGGATAGCCCCGGCGTGTTCAAAGGGCGTTGCCGGAACACATGACGGCAGCATGACGTAATAATTGACAGGGCATTTTTCGGCAGCCCTGAGAATATTTTCCAATGCAGGAATGCCGCCGACATTCGCTATTTCATGCGGATCGGTAATGATCGTTGTCGTACCCCATTTCAGTTCTTCATAGGAATAGACAGGCGGTGTCACCATAGACGATTCTACATGGACATGGGCATTGATGAATCCGGGTACGATATATTTTCCCTGAATATCTTTTTCATTTGTTCCGTGATATTCGCCCACGCCGACAATAATGCCGTCAGTAATTGCCACATCTCCGTCAATGATCTCTCCCGTAAAGACATTTACAATTTTTCCGTTTTTCAGCACAAGATCAGGCAATTCCTTTTCCTGTGCCGTTTCGATCAGTCTTTCTAAATTCATAACGAACCTCCGCAGCTAACTATTTTCCGTCGGACTGAATTCCGACAGTTCTTTTAAATGATCCTGATAGCCCTTTCTGACAGACGGATATTTCACGAGAAATTTCATGCTTTTCCACAAAAGCAGAAAGCTGTATTTCCAGAAGGCAGACTTTTTCATTTCCGTGACAAATCCACGTTTTTTGGAAATATCATAATGCAGGACTTTTTGATGCCTGTAAAAATTCACGAAT
>CAMHPW010000219.1 GCA_946187095.1 uncultured Clostridia bacterium
AAATACGTGGGAAATATATGATAAAAAAAGTAGATAATTATAATACAATAAAAAATATAAAAAATTTATTATTTAATACATCACAATTTAATATTGATAAAAATAGTTCATATATTGATCAACTAAATTATTTTTATGATTATATAAATAAGGATTTATCTAAATTAAATCAAGATATTTTAGCCAAAAGTTATTCAAGCATAAAAAGTAGATTAAGTAATAGCAATACAAATATAAGTAATAATAATAGTAAAGATAAAGTTAAAACAAATTGCAATACTAAATTTAATAAATCCATATATGATGAAAAGTCTGAATTCCATAATAAAATAAATTTTTTTAAACCCCAAAGTCATTCTAAAAATAAGGTAAAATCATATGATAAATTTAAACATAAAAAGAAAAAAGTAGAAAAAAAAGATGGAAGAAATTATGAATTAGTAAATCATAAAAAGAGAAATACAATGCAAATAAATAACCCTGAATTATTATTAGATAATCATTTAAATAAATTAGTTGTTAATAAAAACTTAAAAAGTATAAAAAAAATTTCTAAAATAAATAATATCAGAGATATAACAATTGAAAATAAAAATATAACGAATAATTCTTTTTTAAATAGCAATTAAAATTCTTGTGAGGACTTTCATAAAAATTTCACTTCCTTAAAAATATATTGAGAACAGACCAAAAATCTGTTCTCAACGTGTTTTTATCAGACTTTTTCAGGTTCGGGATAGTCAATGCCGAAAGTTTCGACAGTCACGGACTGCATGATCTGAGGATCAAGGGGCTTGTCGGAGAAGTCGGTATCGGTTTCGGCAATTTTGTTCACAACGTTCATGCCTTCAATAACTTTGCCGAAAGCGGCATACTGACCGTCAAGATGAGGGGCGTTTTTATGCATGATAAAGAACTGTGAGCCGGCGGAGTCGGGTATCATGGTACGAGCCATGGAAAGAACGCCTTCCGTATGTCTGAGGTCATTTCTGAAGCCGTTCATGGCAAATTCGCCTTTGATATGATAACCGGGACCGCCTGTGCCTGTACCATTCGGACAGCCGCCCTGCAGCATGAAGTTATAGATGACTCTGTGGAAAGTCAGACCGTTATAGAAGCCGCTTTTGATAAGGCTGATGAAGTTGTTGACGGTATTGGGAGCGATTTCGGGATAGAGTTCGGCTTTAATGACATCACCGTTTTTCATGGTGATGGTAACGACAGGATTTTGTGCCATAGTAAAAAATTCCTTTCTGATTGGAAAAATTAGGAATGAGGAGTGAGGAATGATAAATATTTCACATTTCTCATTTCTTATTCATCATTGGTCAAAGTGTTTTAACGAGGTCTTTCAGATAAGCCTTGAAAGGTTCTGCCAGGAGGGGATTTTTGAGAGCGACTTCAACGGTAGCCTGAAGGATACCGAATTTATTGCCCATGTCATAGCGTTTGCCGGTATAGTCAACGCCTGTCATGCCGACGGTCTGGGCGAGGGTTTTCATTGCATCGGTAAGCTGGATCTCGCCGCCTGCACCCGGAGGGGTATTGTCGAGGATATCGAAGATATCGGGGATGAGTACACATCTTCCGAGAATGGAATAAAGTGAAAGGACTTCTTCTTTGGTTTGGGGTTTTTCGATCATATCGGTACAGCTATAGATATTGTCTTCGAGTTTGTCTACTTTGAGGGAGCTGTATTTTGAAATATCGCTTTCTGGGACGGCTTTGATACCGACAACGGATTTGCCGTATTTTTCATAGGCTCTGATAAGCTGTGCACAGGCAGGATCTTCACCGATGATAACGTCATCGCCGTAGAGAACGGCAAAGGGTTCGTTTCCGACAAAGGATTTTGCACAATTCACGGCATGACCGAGACCTTTTGTTTCTTTCTGACGGATGAAATAAATATTGGCAAGTTTTGAGATGGAAACGACTTCATCGTATACATTCTTTTTGCCCGAAGCAAATAATCTTTCTTCGAGTTCGGGGGAGCGGTCAAAATGGTCTTCGATAATGCCCTTGCCTCTGTTGGTAATGATAAGGATGTCAGTGATACCGGAATTGACGGCTTCTTCCACGATATACTGGATAGCGGGTTTGTCAACGATGGGGAGCATTTCTTTGGGCATGGATTTGGTAGCAGGAAGGACTCTCGTACCGAGACCTGCGGCAGGGATAACAGCTTTTGTAACTTTCATAAAAAAACTCCTTTAAAATATATTTTATAGCAGTGAAAAAAAGAATATCAGAATGAGATAACAGATCGTCATAGACCATGCGAGAGGGGTATTGACACCGCCTTTTTCGGAGATCAGCTGAGTGATATTTTCACCGCCGTGAGATTTCTTGATATCCGAAATTTTACGGATACAGTGATGATAATAGCTTCTGTTTGCGACGAATCCGCATACAAGCTGTAAGATAAAAGTGAGAGTACTGATGACGGACGGAAGAATCATAAGTAAAAGTTCGCTTGAGGAATTATGGGCTAAAGCCCACGAAACGACATCGTTATAGTCGGGGTTGGAGATACCCGCAGCAGCAACGGCATGGGAAGCGGCTTTCCAGAGGTCAGCGGCAAACCACATTGTCACGATATACCTTGATATAGACAAAGCAAAGTACAATACCGAGATAATAATTCCCATGGCATATTGTTTACGATAGAGATACCAGCCGCCTGTAAGAAAGAATGCGGCAAAGTTGAATTTACCTGTATTTTTATCTTTGAGTTTTTTGAATATAGGCATATAATAGGGTGTATTGGCTCTGACGAACTTGGCAAGTTCAGCACCCGTCACTCCGTCAAAGTCTTTGTTTTTATCCACACCGCCCATCGGATCAATGAGAAACAGGAAAGGATTGCCGTTGTTTTCGATAAATGACGGCAATTTATCAGGCATTTCATCATCGTTTTCATCATCGTTGGGATCAAGAAGAGCACCGCATTCGTGGCATATAAGAGAATGGGATGAGTTTTTTTCACCGCAGTGACGGCACACTAAAAAAGAATTGTCCTCTTTTTTTTCAGTCGGGAGTTCTTCTGATTTGTCGTAGACTTCATGCCAGCTTTGTTTTGATTTATGGAGATCGGGGAATATACACCTACCGTTTTTGTCATAACACTCTCTGTGATAGGGAGCACCGCATTTGGGGCATACTACTATATCATCATCTTTTTGAAATTTCATTGAACAAACAGGGCACTGTTTTTCCAAAAAATCCATATTTCACTCTCCGTTTCCTTAAAAATTTATACAGATATATTATACTATAATATTCTGAAATTAGCAAGTATTTCAGGCATAAAAAAAGCCCTGAAACCGATCAGGGCTTTGACATGGTGCGGATAACAGGACTTGAACCTGCATGAAATTGCTTTCACATGGACCTGAACCATGCGCGTCTGCCAATTCCGCCATATCCGCA
>CAMHPW010000220.1 GCA_946187095.1 uncultured Clostridia bacterium
GACACTTCCGAAGTGTCTGCAAACAGGTGAAAAAATATTCTTTAACGGAATAAAATATACACGAAAAATCGTGTTTACTCTCAGACGCTCATATGAGCGTTTTACGGGGCTTTTAGGACTTAGGGGTATAGTTATACTCCTGAGCCGTTTGAGAGCTGCTGAGAGCGTTCTGAGAGGGCATACGGGGTATTGTGGAGTGATTTTGATAGGAGAGTGAAAAATGCCGTTTGAATGGAATAAAAAAATAGATGATCTTTTTGATGTGTCGACAGAATCGGCAGACAATCAGAAACAAAATTCCGAACAACTTCAACAGATACAAAACAGTCTGAAACCGCAGTACATGGAAAGTGAAAGAACGAAGGAAATTTTGAGAGAGTATCAGGAAAGCCGCATGAGAGCAAGTAAGGGCATGACAAATATTATCATGGGGACTTCATACGGTGAAAATCTGTATGCCCTGCTTATACAGGCAGTGGAAGTTATAGACAGTCTTGTCAATGACGGCGGTGTATTTGCCGATACCGTTAAGAAAAATTTGCAGAGGGTATCGGATCAGGCTGTACAAACTGCACTTGACAGTGGTTACAGCTATGTGACCGAACCGCAAAAGGCTGAACTGTCAGCGGCAAAGGCAAGGCTTGAAAATTTGCAAAGGGCATTGATCGGTGCTTGCGGTGACAATAGGACAAGAGTAGAAAATGCCATAAGGGAGCATGAAAGCAAAATAAAATTTCTTGAAAATGCAATCGCTTCTTCTGACTTCTCGTCAGACAAAAAAACTGAAAAAAATCATGTAGTTTGAGGGGCTGAAAATAAGACCTCCGCAGGAGGTCGCAAGCATAGATTTTGTATTGCATAATGCTGTACAAAATCGCTTGATGGTGAAATCCCCACACCCCTTAAAAAATCAAAAATGATTTTTTTGAAATCGCTTTGCTCACCAATAAGCGAAAATTTATATACCCGATTTTACAAATTCTCTATTCACTTTTGGGAAAATTTGCAGTAGAATAAAATTATATATTACGCTTTTTCCGAAAAAATAAATTATATGAGGATGACGATAAAATGGAGATGACAATAAAGCAGCTTGCCAATGAACTTGGTGTGGGCAAGACAACTATCAACAGAGTGATTGCACAATTAAATCTACAGGGCAAACTTCATAGAGTGGGCAATAAATATATGCTTTCTGAAATGCAGATAGAGCAGATTAAATTGAAAATGAGGGTAACAGAAGAATCGCACCAAACGCACCACGAAAACGCACCAATCGAACCGGAATTGCACCAAACGCACCATGAAAATGCACCAATCGAACCAGAATCGCACCAAACGCACCATGAAAATGCACCAATCGAACCGGAATCACATATTTCTATGTGGAATAGACAATTAACCGTTAAAGATCATCAGATTCAAATTTTGCAAGATCAGCTCATTTCCAAAGATAATCAAATCGCTGAAAAAGACAGGCAAATTAAACTTTTGCAGGAACAGATTACTCAACTGACAAATGCAATGGAAAACTTAACAACAGCTTTGAACGCTGAACAGGCTCTCCATGCAGGAACGATTCAAAAACAACTTACCGAACATTCCATTATGGATCAGTCGTCTGATGTGGAACAGCCGAAACAAAAACAAGGTCTTTTTTCAAGATTATTTGGCAGAAAGGAAAACTGATTTTCGGATAAAGTTTTTAAATTTTCAAAAAGTCATTTGAAAAAGTTTATAAATATAACAAAAACTCCCTTGAAAAAGTTTTATATACGGGTATAATATGGGTATATACTTTTTCAAGGGAGGACTTATTATGCTTAAAAGAAAAATAGAACAACAGCTTCTGACCTGGAAACAAACACCCAATCATAAACCGCTTATTATAAAGGGCTGCCGTCAGTGCGGAAAGACCTTTTCTGTCCGCAAGTTCTGTGAAGAAAACTATGAAAATACAGTGTACATCAATTTTTTCAACAATCCGAATTATTCCGCTATCTTCAGAAATTCTCTTGCAGTCGATGACGTTATCATGATGATGTCGGCATTCATGGGAAATGATGCTGTTTTTGTGCCGTACAAGACAGCCATTATATTTGATGAAATACAGGATTGTCCCGAAGCAAGAACAGCATTGAAATTTTTTCATCTTGACGGCAGATATGATGTGATTGGCACAGGTTCTCTGCTTGGTGTATCGGGATACGGAAAGGCTCCGAAATCTGTCCCCGTAGGCTATGAAACAGTTATCACAATGTATCCGCTTGATTTCGAGGAATTTCTTTGGGCAAACGGTATCAATGAAAAGCTCATTGACGGATTAAGAAAACATCTGCAGGACAAAACACCCGTTGAAGAACCTTTACACAGCCGTTATCATCAGCTTTTGCTGCAATATGTAGTGGTAGGCGGTATGCCTGATGTTGTGCAGACATTCATTGACACAAAGCAAATGAACATTGTTTTGCAGCTTCAAAGGGATATTGTCAGGTCTTATGAAGATGACATGATAAAATATGCAGATGACAAGGACAAGCCATTGATAAAAGAGTGTTTTCAGTCCGTTCCCCGACAGCTTGCCAAAGAAAACAAGAAATTTCAGTATTCACTGATAAAAAAAGGCTCAACGGCTGCCAGATTTGCAGGAAGTCTGCAATGGATAGAGGACGCAGGGATTATCAAAAGGTGCTACAATCTGACAGCAACGGAACTGCCGTTGGACGGCAATGCCATCAATGATATATTCAAGGTGTATATGACAGATACAGGGCTTTTTGTGAGTATGCTGGAGGACGGTACACAATTTGATATTTTAAGCGGCAATCTGCTTGGATATAAAGGGGCGATATTTGAAAATCTTGCTGCCGATTTCTTTGCAAAAATGGGGAGAAAACTCTATTATTTCCACAAGGATTCCGGCTTGGAGATCGATTTTTTTATCCGTCATAAAGGAAAATGTGTTCCTGTTGAGATAAAAGCAGCACAAGGCAATACAAAAAGCCTTAAAACAGTTATGAAGAACAAGGATATTTACCATATCGATTATGCAATAAAACTTGGTAATTACAATGTCGGCGAAGAAAATAATATATTGACACTTCCGCTTTATATGGGATTTTTGTTGTCTGAATATTGACAAATCGGAATACGCACCCGTATATGCTTCATATCAGCCGTACAGAGTCACTGTACGCCATTCAAACGTGTCAGGAGTAAATTATCCCCTAAACCCTATCCCCCCTTAAAATCGCTGTATTTTGAGCCTGTACACGCAATCCGGAAAAATATCTAAATAAAAGACCGTATAATTTAATATGAAATCTGCCGCCCGAAATTTTTATCTTTCGGGCGTTTTTTAATACTGTTATAAATATATTTATTTTGATACTTAATATTTTTGGTATATTG
>CAMHPW010000221.1 GCA_946187095.1 uncultured Clostridia bacterium
ATCTATAAATTTTTATGATGAAGAAACAAATACAGAATATCAATTAAAATTAAAAGTTGATAATATTTTATTATTTAGAGATTCATTAGTTAAAAAAATGAGATCCTTAAAAGTAAAAGTTGAATCTCAAAAATTAATAAAAGGTCAACAACAACTTAAGAGATTAAGTGAAAAAGAAATAAAAGCTATGAAAATAGATGATATTGAAAAAAACAAAGAAAAAGAAAAAGCGTTCCGCAAAATATTATCTGACCGAACTGCTTGTCAAATTTGGCATTACAGGGCTTGTATTGTGGCTCCTGCTTGAATTTGTCGTGATGATCAGCGTATGCCATGACAATACGGCTTATCCCATGATCAAGGACGGAGATTTCTGTCTGACCTACAGGTTGGCAGAACTTCATCAGGGTGACGAAGTGACATATACCCAAGATAATAAAGTGAGATTAGGACGTGTTATCGCCTTTGGCGGTGATACCGTTGATATCAGAAATGACAGTGTTTCGGTAAACGGCTTGAATATCGCCGAAAATGTCGTTTACCCGACAGATTCACAGGGAAGTGACATAGAATTTCCCTATCAAATCCCCGAAGACTGCGTTTTCGTACTGAATGACTACAGAAGCGACCTTTCGGACAGCCGTACTTACGGCGGCATACCTCTCAGTGACGTAAAGGGCGTTGTTGTATTCATCATGCGGAGGCGTGGCATATAAATAAATATATTTTAAACTACAGGAGGAAAAGGAAATGAAAAAGAGAATTTTTTTGGCAACTCTCGCATCATGTGCAGTTGCGGCATCCATGTTCCCCATGACAGCCAATGCAGCTAATACTTACACCGCTGTAAACGGCAGTACGACCGCTTTTGACAAGTATCTTGTCATGGACGAAAATGCCAACGTACCGAATGTATCATTCGAGTATACTGTCACCGCCGGTACAGCACAGAGTTTTGATGCAGGAAATCAGACAATCGCCGTTTATGCAGGTCCTACACCCGAAAAGATAACTTTCAAGGGTGACGTTGTTGAGGATACTGTCACAGATGACCAGAAGTTTGAGATAGCTTTTGCACAGGGTGATGATGTTCAGGCAACAGCTGCTGAAACAGACTATGTAAAGAATCTTGATGACGGCGAAAAGTATGCCAAGAAAACGGCAACACTTGATTTTTCGGCAGTTGAGTTTGATGAGCCGGGTATTTACCGTTATATCATCACCGAAACACAGGGAACGGCACAGGCTGTCACATATGATACAGACAGCACAAGAGTGCTTGATGTCTATGTAACGGACAATGACGGTACACTTAAAGTCAGTGCATACATTCTCCATGCAAATGACGGTACTGTTACTTTCGACGGCACAACATACGGTTCTGACGGCAGTGTTATTTCAGGTGCAACGACTCAGACAGAGGGTGTGGATACTTCCGACTACAAGTCACAAGGCTTTACAAATGAGTATACAACACATGACCTCACTTTCGGTAAGGAAGTAAAAGGCAATCAGGGTTCAAAAGATAAGTATTTTGCATTTACTCTGAAAATCGAAGATGCCGTTGCAGGTACAAAATACAATGTAGTTCTTGACAAGGCTGATGCAAAGTCAGGTACAACTTCCGCTACAAAGACGGAATATCAGAATAAGGACAACGTATCTGCAATAGTCGTTCCCACTGGCGAAACAGAAGTTACAACAACATTCTATCTTCAGGACGGTCAGTATATCACTGTTCAGGGTTTGGCAAAAGATACAAAATATACTTTGAGCGAGGACAGCGAAGATTATGCTTCAGCCGAAAAGATTTCAGAAACCGACAGTACATTTGACAAAAACGGTGATACGATCTACGATGCACTTGAAGATGAAGTAAACGGCACTGTTGCAGATGCTGATATCTATACAGGTTTCACCAATAACCGTGAAGGCGTTATCCCCACAGGCGTTATTCTTTCCGTTGCAGCTCCCGTTGTGATCGGTCTTGCTGTTCTCGGCGGCATCATATTCCTCGTTATCAGAAATAAAAAGAGAGATGCCGAGGAAGAAGAATAATTGACAAAGTTTCTTAAAAAAGCGAATATTCTCTTTGAACGGCTGATCATCTTCTTTCTTGCTGTGGTCTTTCTGATATCGGCATGGTGTGTCTATGACTGCTGGTATGTCTTTGAACATACTTCAGATAAAAACCTCCTCCGATACAAGCCGAGTATGCAAGCGGCAGCCGTTCAGGGAGAAGATGTCATTACCGATGACATGGTGGCATGGCTCACCGTTGACGGTACTGATATCGATTACCCTGTCATGCAGGGGACGGACAATACGATTTATCTGAATACCGATCCTTTCGGGAAATATTCCCTTGGCGGAAGCATTTTCCTTGACAGCAGAAATTCATCCGATTTCTCGGATGAGTATTCGCTTATCTACGGTCATCACATGGAATTCGGCAGAATGTTCGGTTCACTGGATGATTTTCTTGACAGGGAATATCTGGAACAGCATTCCAAAGGTACTCTTGAAGTCGGCAGAAATGCCGAAAAAATATACAAGCTGAAATTCTTTGCAGCATTCAGGGCAAGTGCCAGAGATAAGGCTGTATTTGATTTCGGCGGGAACTTGGCGGAATTCATTGAAAAAAAGACTCATGTCAGCGTTGACGGAAACAGAAAAATTCTTGCCCTGTCCACCTGTACGGAGGGGGATTCTGTTTCAAGAATCGTTGTATTCGGATATATGGAGAAGGGAGATTAGTATATATGAAGAAATTGATCTGTATTCTTATATGTGCGGTCTCTCTTTTTTTGATAAACGGGATATATGCCGAGGCATACGGCACTTCAACCGTTGAGATCGCCGTTGAATGTGCGGCAATGAAGTATTTCAGGGACTATGAATATCAGATAGCGATAGAACCGCAGGGAGAAAATGCCCCCATGCCCCAAAGCAATGTCATATCCGTTGCCAACGGTACGCAGGGCGTTTTTAAGATAGATGTGACCGAACCCGATACATTCACTTACAGGATATATGAACCCAAACCAAAAAATAAAAATATCAATTATGACCACAGGGAATATCTTGTAACACTTTTTGTAACGGACAATCAGGGCGAATTGTCATATTCGCTGTCAGTAAATGAATCCGAAAGTGATCTGAAAACAGGCGTTGTTTCTTTCAAAGACAGTGAAAGATTTGTCCTTGATGCTTCCGTGGATGAGGAATCGCCGCAGTCCGAACCTGAATCCGAACCGTCCGCTGAAGAAAGTTCCTTTGTTTCACAGACGAGTGAAACAGTTTTGACAGGTGATAATTCCGATATCAATACAATGACTGTTGTCATGGCAATATCTTTTATTACGGCAGTGGTCGCAGTTGTATCCGTAAAACATCGTGAAAG
>CAMHPW010000222.1 GCA_946187095.1 uncultured Clostridia bacterium
GGACAATAACTATATCGACCTGTCGGTTTACGGGGAGAAGAGTAACTCCCCGCAAACTTAATAAGGAGCATACAAAATATATCCTTTTAATCTAATTCAACCGGAATCACAGCACCGTTATAGGTTTCCTCAATATATTTTCTTGTATCTTCTGACTGTAATGCCGCAACAAGCTTCCTTATCGCTTCGTTGTCCTTATCCTCTTTTCTCACAGCGATAATATTGGCATACGGATTATCCTTTGCACCCTCGCTGAACAGCTTATTGGAAGTAATTTTTGCTTCCAGTGCCTTATTGGTGTTGGTAATAAAGAAGTCGTAATCCTCTTTGGTAGGAATAATCTGTGCTGAATCCTGTTCAATAATGGTGATATTCTTGATATAGTTGGTAATACTGTTGGTATCTGCACTGAGCGTATCCTGCACACTGGAATCCAACTCGATAAACCCGTTTTCCTCCAGGATTTTGAGTGCCCTGTATTCGTTGGTTCCGTCGTTTGGAATTGCTACTACCGCACCATCGGGGATTTCATCAACGGTTTGGTATTTATCGGAATAAGCGGTAATCGGCTCAACATGGATATCGCCCGCACTGACAAGATCCCAACCGTTAATTTCGTTTTCGGAATTCAGGTACGGAAGGTGCTGGAAGAAATTGAAGTCTATCTCCCCGTTTGCAAGCTTTTCATTGGTGGTTGCATCTGCCGCAGTGGAAACCAGTTCTATATTAACCCCCTGTTCTTTCAGCTTAGGAATTACATAATTGATCAGTTCCGAATGAGGCGTCAGATCGGTAATTCCTTTGATAGTAACCGTTTCTGTAGTTTCTTCCGAGCCGCTGTCGGATTTTGATGAATCGTCTGATGACTTATCATTATCGGCAGTCGATACAGTAGATGTACTGCCGGAATTGGTATTACTGCTGTCGTTGGCTGCATTGCCGCAGCCTGCAAATGAAGCGACTGCAAGTGATGCCGCAAAAAGCAGCGACCAAAATCTTAATGTTTTTGAATATGTAGCCTTTTTCATTTTTCATTACTCCTTTGAATTGATTTATACCAGACCTCTTTTTTTCAGAAGTCTTTTGGATATCAAATTTCCCACTCCCTGAACCGTCATTACAATAACAATCAATATGTAAATGCAGGCGAACAGCTTATCGTGCTGAAAACGCTGATAACCGTAGCGAACGGCGATGTCACCGATACCGCCTGCACCGAAGTTGCCTGCAAGTGCTGTCATGGATATGACAGTTATAACCGCTGTGGTAAAGCCTCTTATTAGTGACGGCAGTGTTTCGGGAATGATAATACGGAAAATAATTTGAAAATTGGTACTGCCTATTGATTTGGCAGCGTCTATTTTTCCTTTGGCGATTTCCAGCAGACTGCTTTCCACAATTCTGGCATACATCGGTATGCAGCTTGCCGAAATAGCAATAATGCAGGAATTTGTACCGTATGACTGACCAAAAATCAGTCTCGCAACAGGTATCATCAGTATTATCATAATCATTTCCGGCAGCGAACGCAAAACATTGATAAACCAGCCGGAAACTGTATAGGGTATTCTTAATGGTACAAGACCATCGGGATTTAACGCCGTCAGCACGATTCCTAAGACAAGACCGCCTATCAGCATAATCAGTGATGACAATACGGTCATATAGAGTGTGTCTTTAACAGACGGCAATATATCCTGCCATATTTCCGGCGAAAAAGAGCCGAGAAAAACCTCCCAAAAAGAATAATTCAATAAACTCATAATATTGTCACACTCCCTTATATTCCGTCGCCATCGTTTAAGTCGGGCTGCTGCAGTTCAAAGAAAACTTTTGCAAACAGCTTTCCTGTATGACTGTGCGGATTTCGGAATATCTCAGCTACTTCTCCGGATTCTATGATAAGTCCATCCTGAAGCACAGCCATTTTCTGACAGGAATATCTGATAGCGTCCAGCTCATGGGTAATCATGATAATGGTAATACCCTTTTGTCTGTTGATTTCTTTCAGCAGATCCAAAATCTGCAAGGTAGTCTGCGGATCAAGGGCAGAAGTCGCTTCATCACTGATAAGAAGATCAGGCTCATTGATGAGTGCTCTTGCAATTCCAACACGCTGTTTCTGTCCTCCCGAAAGTCCTCCTGGATAGGCATTCAGCTTCTCCGTCAGCCCCACCAATTCAGCGGTTTCACGCACTCTTTTATCAATTTCTGCTTTTCTGACACCGCTGATTCTCAGCGGATAGGCAATATTGTGATAAACTGTTTTTGCTTCAAAAAGATTAAAAGTCTGAAAAACAACTCCGATCTTTTTTCTTGCCTGTAACAATTCCTTTTTGGAAAGACTGAGTATATCAGTATCGCCTACCGTTATCCTGCCGCTGTCGGGTGTTTCCAACCGATTGATACAGCGTGCCAAAGTGGATTTGCCTGCACCGCTGAAACCGATAACACCGAATATTTCTCCTTTTTTAATCGAAAGATTCACTCCCTTCAGCACCTCCAGCGTTTCGCCGTGAACCTGAAAAGATTTATGAAGACTTTCGATTTCAACATAATTACTCATACAACCTCAAATTTTAATGCTCCTTTATGTTTCACTTTTTCTGCTGCTTATTGCCCAGCCTCATTGTACAGACATGACACATCATATAACATCACTGCTTTCTTTGTGCGAGTATCTATATCAACTCAATGACGGAAGTCATGAGGAATTTGTTGTGTTTATTATAATCCCTTTTTATGAGAAAGGCAATTACGGATATTTTATACCGATCCATAGTCAAAAGTAATAACTATATGCCAAGATACATCTTTAATTGCTCTATATACACCTCTGCAATAGGAGAAGGAACTGCCCCGTCTTTGATGATATAGCCTATTGTCATTATGGTATTTCTGTGTTCCTCATCTTCACGGAAAGGAACAGTTACATAGTCGGAACTATTGAGATCCTCACTGATAATACCCGAACAAAGTGTATAACCGTTAAGCCCTTTCATCAGATTGAGCATAGTAGCACGGTCATTTGTCTTTATCGTCTGCGGATATTCTATATCGCTGAGTATCTCCTCCGAAAGATAAAAAGAGCTTTTATCCCCCTGTTCAAATGACAGGCAGGAATAATCCGCAAGCTGTTCAAGACCGATTGCACTTTCTTTTGCAAGAGGATGATTTTTGTGAAGATAAACATACGCATTGCAGTCAATCAGCTTATGAAATATTAGTGAATTATCCCTCAGCAGCTTTTTGATAATTCTGCTGTTATATTCGCTGAGATATAAAATTCCTATTTCACTTTTCAACATTCCTACATCATTGATTACCTCTAATGTTTTCGTTTCTCTGAGTGCAAACTCATATTTATGTGTATCAAATTGCTTCACCGTTTCAACAAATGC
>CAMHPW010000223.1 GCA_946187095.1 uncultured Clostridia bacterium
ACATCACCTCAACATTTTGTAATTCAATTTACAGCTTGATTCAATACCATTTTAACATAACTTTATCTGAATATCAACCATAAGAAATTTCATCACTCAAAGACAAAAAATATATCAGTTATAAAAAATAAAAACACATATATTGCAATTTTATCGGTTATAAAAAAACAAAAACAGCGTTGCAGAACATTTTATCGTCTGCAACGCTGTTTGTTATTCGTCTTCTGAATCCTCCTGCTTGTCCTTTTTCAGAAACTCATCCAGCTCACTGATTTCGGACTCCTTCAATTCCTGGGTTGCATCGGTGTAGATATTCATTGTTGTAGTATAATCAGCGTGACCGAGAATATCCTGCATGGCTTTCAGATTCACACCTGCCTCGCACATTCTTGTTGCAAAGGTATGACGCAGGCTATGACAACTGAAATTCGGAAGGAGAAGGACATTTTTATTTGCACCTTCATTGTCAAGTATTTCCTGATTGCAGTCACGGATAATACGTTTGATAGCCCTGTTCAAAGTACCCTGATTATGGACATTTCCGAAACGATTGACGAATATGAAATCGGTATAGCCATCGATAGTGACCTGACAGCTTATTTCTGCCGACTCCTGAAATTCCTTTTCTTTTTCAAAAGCCTCTTTGACAACTGAAAGCATAGGAATCGTTCTGATACCGAATTTGGTTTTGGGAGTATGTACATTGTAGTAACAGCCGTTCTGACGGTGCTTATAATAGATAAGTGTATGATTGATATCGATCATGCCTTTCTTCATATCTATGTCACACCATCTCAATCCTGTGATTTCACTGACACGCATACCTGTATATGCCATAATTGTAAATATGGGATACCAATGCTCATATTGCACGGACTTCTTCAGATAGCTGATGAATAAATCCTGTCCCGGCTTTGTAAGAGCTTTTTTCTTTCCGTTGTCCTGATTGTGTATGAGTTTCAGCTCCTTTAATGCATTGTCTGAAATGTTGTTACGCAAATAGTTGTCCTGTACCGCCAATTCCAGAATCTGGTGCAGCACATTATGGATAACATCTATTGTGGATATTTTGATGCCGTTACTGAAAACTTATAAAAAGTTATAAAAACAACTTTTATGTTTCATTCCTTGTTCACCGTGTCCATTTTCGATATAAATCTACTCATGTTTGATATGACACTCCGAAGGCGATAGTGCCCCGCTAACGTACGGGTACATATACACAAATCAGAGAAGTTGATTTTGTGCATTTCGATATTACTTTTGGAAACTGTGTCCTGTGCTACCACACTTGTACCGAACGGACTGGTTACCGCCCTGACAGCGAATGGCTACGCTGTACCCGGAGGGGTGTTCCTACCCTTATCATAGAGGAATGATTACCCCTAATCCATTCTCCTTTCGTAATATTTACTCTGCCATCATCGCTTGGCTGTCGCATAGGCTTCGTATATTCTCTGATTTTAACATAAAAGTTGCGTTTTGTCAATTTTTCAATAACGGTTTTCACCTCCCTTTCTTTAATAAAAATTGTTTTCATATGTTGCAAAAAATATAAAAGTCAACATATTTTTATAACTTTTTATAACATTGTTTTAACTGTTAAAACCCCCCTTTCCAATCTCTTTGTATGTTCTGATAATAAGAAATAATGAAATGGCAAATGTCAGTATATCCGAAACGGGCATGGAATAAAGCACACCGTCAAGTCCGAAGAAAATGGGAAGTACCAACGCAAAGCCTACACCGAAAACGATCTCTCTTATCACTGACAGTGCCGTGGATTCAACAGCTTTTCCCATTGACTGCAGGAAAATGAATGTTGCTTTATTCACACAGGCGAATATCATCATACACAGATATATACGAAATGCTTTTACGGCAAAGTCGCTGTAATATGTGCTTTCATTTGTCGCACCGAATATTTGTATCAGAAAATGCGGAAACAATTCTACAATCAAAAGTGCAGCAGTTCCGACACAAGCCTCTGCTGTGAGCAGTCTTGTGAACAGCTCACCAACACGTTTTTTAAGACCTGCACCCATATTGAAACCTACTATCGGAATACAGCCTGCCGCCATTCCTACAACAATAGAAATGACTATCTGAAAGAATTTCATAACGATACCAACGACAGCCATCGGTATCTGTGCATACTGTTCCAGTCCGAAAACAGAATCCATAGCTCCATATTTACGAATCATATTGTTAATTGCAGCCATTGCCGCAACAAGTGAAATCTGTGAAAGAAAACTCGTCAGACCAAGAACAAGTGTTTTCTTTGTGATGTCTGCATTGAGCTGAAAATCTTGCTTTGAGGGCTTTACCAGTTTCATATTCATAAGATACCACAGTGCTAAAACTGCCGTTACAATCTGACCGATCACCGTTGCAACAGCTGCACCCATCATTCCCCATCTGAATACAAAAATAAATATCGGATCAAGTATCATATTGATAACAGCACCCGCAGGAGTAGATATCATAGCAAATTTCGGGCTTCCGTCAGCACGGATAACAGGGTTCATTGCCTGACCAAACATATAAAACGGTATGCCGACCGATATCCAGAAAAAGTATTCCTTTGAATGTCTGAATGTTTCAGGGTTGACTGTACCGCCGAACATTGTGATAATGCCGTCACTGAAAAACAGGTAAACAGCACACAAAATCAAACTGCTGACAACCGTTATCACAACGGAGTTTCCCACACTTATTTTTGCCTTGTCCTTTTCTTCCATGCCGAGTTTCAGACTGACAAATGCACAGCAGCCGTCACCAATCATTACAGATATGGCAAGGGCTATGACCGTCAGAGGAAAAACAACTGTATTTGCCGCATTTCCATAAGAACCGAGATAATCCGCATTTGCAATGAATATCTGGTCAACGATATTGTATAAAGCACCCACAAGCAAAGAAATGATACACGGAACAGCATATTTTCTCATAAGTTTGCCTATACTTTCCTGCCCTAAAAATTGATTTGTTTCCATTCAAATACCTCCAAAAATAATACAGCGTGCCGCTGCAAGCCGGATTTACGCTTTGAGCAACACGCTGTTTGACTGCATATTAAATTTTAATCAAGATATGAACCCACAGGACTGTAATTGTACTGTTTTTTGATTTTCATTATTACAGAACCGTCAGGCTGGGCAGTTTCCTCAATAATCTTGTACTTTGTGTTGTTTCTTTCCAGTGAAGTTTTGTATTTTTCGACCTCGTCCTTTACAAACTTTACTGCAAGACGGTGTTCAACATTGTCACTGAGCATAAAATGCAGTGTCTGACAAATATAGGCTTCTTTGATTCTTTTCAAAATAATGCACCTCCAAAAATAATAAACGTGCCGCAAACAACCGGATTTACGCAGTAATTTGCAACACGTTGGT
>CAMHPW010000224.1 GCA_946187095.1 uncultured Clostridia bacterium
ATGATTTCACATTAGAAGATTATGATCCATATCCAGCAATTAAAGGAGTCTTCTTGCAGCATTAGGATAAAAATTTATCAAATAAACTTGATAATCAATATAAAATGATATATAATTACTATGAGAACACAAAAACAGTTCATGATCATGTACAAAATATTGACCATCCGTTTGAATCCGACAGTTGTTTTTTGACGGAAAATGTGTTAATATTGCTATGCAGACAATTTTTTGGAGGTGCTTTCAATGAAAGACAATCAGCCGACTATGATATTTTCCATCCCCGACAATCACGAGGAAAGTGTTAAAACTATTCTGAAAACCGTCTACAATGCACTTGAGGAAAAAGGCTACAACCCTGTCAGTCAGATCGTGGGTTATATCCTTTCGGAAGATCCCACCTACATTACTACCCACAACAATGCAAGAACCCTGATCAGAAAAATCGAAAGAGATGACCTTCTTGAGATACTTCTCAAAAGCTATCTGAAATCATGAAAAAAGGAGAGATGAAACATGGCAGAAGAATTTTTGCAGTATAAAAACAAACCCCTCGTCAGATGCGGCGATGTCATTTACTACGGTGATATGAATGACAAGTGCGTTGCCAAACTCACTGTCAAATCCAAAACCAAAGTCAATGATATGGAATTTGCCGACAGAGTATTCATACAGATTCTCAATACAGATATGTCCGATCCCAAAAAGCTCGTTCTCCAGAAAGGCGAACAGACAGGCTTGTTCCCTGCAATCGACATGGCTTATGTATGGCTCAAAAAAGCTCTGAAATCTTAATGAATGATTTTTCAGCCGCTTGCAAAAAATAAGTTTATGTATTATAATATTCCTATCTTAATGAAAAAGGAGTTTGTTAAAATGGCACAGATCACAAAAGATACTATTATAGGCGATATCCTCGATATCGACCAGACAACTGCACCGATTTTTCTTTCCATCGGTATGCACTGCCTCGGCTGCCCTGCTTCCAGAGGCGAAACCGTTGAACAGGCTTGTGCGGTTCACGGCGTAGACGTAGACGAACTTGTCAAAGCTGTCAACGAACACATCAAAGACAAATAAAAACAGGAGTGTATGCCATGTTCAGACTTGATGAAAGACTTGCACTTTGTGCGGAATTTGTCCGTGACGGTGCAAGGCTTGCCGATGTCGGAACAGACCACGCTTATCTTCCTGTATGGCTTGCCTGCAGCGGCAAAATTAAATCTGCCGTTGCGTGTGATGTCAGAGTCGGTCCTCTCGAAAATGCCAGAGCCAACATTGAAAAATATCATGTCGGTCATATCGTTTCAACGGCACTTTCCGACGGACTTGACGAAATTTCCCCCGACCTTGCAGACGATATCGTCTTTGCAGGTATGGGCGGTGAGTTGATTGCCAAAATCATTATGCGGACGCAATGGCTTTATCACGGAGATAAAAGGCTTATCTTACAGCCTATGTCCCGTGCAGATGCCTTGCGTCTGTTTTTATGCCAAAACGGCTTTCACATACAGCAGGAAAAAGCGTGTATTTCCGCCAATAAAAGCTATTCCGTCATGCTTTGCAGCTACGACGGCATTACAAGAACCTGCACCGATATTTTCAAATATATCGGTCTGCTTGAATACGACGATTCTTTTGAATCCGGAAGATATATTCATTTCATCAATGAAAAATTAAAGAAACAATTGAACGGCTTTGATAAAAATTCGGCTGAATATGAAAATTTATATCAAACCGTTTCAAAACTTGATACTCTTTCCGAGGGGGTAACTTTATGGTAAAAGCCAAAGATATCTATAATTTCATAGACAGCTTTGCACCGTTTGAAACGCAGATGAGTTTTGACAATGCAGGGCTGATCATAGGTGATGAAAATGCCGTTTCCGATACAGTGCTTGTCACCCTTGATGTGACGGCTGATGTGATAAGAGAGGCTATCAAAAACAATGCCAATATTATCGTATCCCATCACCCTGTTATATTCCATCCGATCAAATCGCTTGCAAGCGACAATGTGCCGTTTTTGTGTGCAAAATATAATATGACCGTGATATCCGCACATACCAATCTGGATATCGCAAAAGGCGGCGTAAATGACACCCTTGCGGAACTGTCGGGCGTAATCGCCGGTGAAAATTTTCCTGATGACTGCATGATAATAGGACATCTCCGAAAACCGATTCCATGCCGTGATTTTGCGAAATCACTGAAAAATAATCTGCATATCAGCGGCTTGAGATATACCGATATGGGCATGATACAGAAAATTGCCGTTTCATGCGGTGCGGGCGGTGACAACATATTTCTTGCCAAAAAATACGGTGCAGACGGCTTTATCACAGGCGAGATAAAACATCACGAAATCATCTATGCAAACGACCATCATATCGCCGTATTCGACTTGGGGCATTTCAATTCCGAAAATCTCATTATCCCCAAACTTGTCAAAATGCTTTCGGAGAAATTCCCCGATACAGATTTCATTCAGTCACAAACTTTTTCAGACAAACTTATCTATTTAGGAGAATCATAAAATGGCACTTGACGGAGTATTTCTCAGACATATCAAAAAAGAACTCGAAGAAAATCTTCTCAACAGCAAAGTCGATAAAATCTATCAGCCTTCAAAAGATGTTATCATTCTTTCCATGCGTTCCAGAGAGGGCGTTAAAAAATTGCTCCTGTCGGCAAGGGCTGACAGTCCCCGTATTAATATCACCTCATTTTCGCCCGAAAATCCGAAAGTCCCCCCCATGCTCTGTATGCTTTTGAGAAAACGTCTTTCGGGGGCAAGGCTCAGGGCGATAAAACAGCCCGAACTCGAAAGGCTTCTCATGCTTGAATTTGAGGGTACCAATGAACTCGGCGATACGGTCATGATGTCGCTTGCCGTGGAGATCATGGGACAGTACAGCAATATCATTTTCATAGACGGTGACGGCATGATTATCGATGCCGTCAAGCGTGTGGATATTTCCATGTCCTCGCAAAGACTTGTTCTGCCGAATATGAAATATGAATTTCCGCCGAAGCAAAGCAAGCTCTGTATGCTCGAATACGGTGCAGATGATATTATCGAGTCCGTGAAAAACATATCCAAAAATATGCCGCTGTCAAAGGCACTTCTTGCGACAGTGCAAGGGATTTCCCCTGTTATATGCAGAGAGTGGGAACATCTTTCGGGACACGGCAGGGATTTATATACAGCCGAACTTGATGAAGAAAGCATTTCGAGATTAAGATTTTTCTTAAAGAGAACTATTAGTGCAGCCCGTGACTGTACGGGCGAACCCTATATTATCATAGATAATAACAAAAAGCCGATTGACTTCACATTTGAATATATCCAGCAATACGGAACGGGACG
>CAMHPW010000225.1 GCA_946187095.1 uncultured Clostridia bacterium
GCTCGGTGTTACAAACGCTTATGATCCGGAACAAAACATTCAGGGCGGAACAAAATACTTAAAAGGATTATAACACAATCAAGCCCTATAAATCAACTTCTTTATGTAAATTACCAAAACTTTTTTTCAAATTCTTTTAAAGTTCTTTTCTATCTCATGCTTCGACATGAAAAAATAGATCGGTCTGCCATGAGGACAGTATCTTACGTCGGGATTTTTTTCAAGTTCCATCGCAAGATGTATCAATTCTTCGGGCTTATTGACATTTCCTGCCTTTATCGCCGCACGACAAGCCGTATTCTGATAGATCCATTCCATTTTTTCTGACAATATCACTTTTTTATGCCTTTGGAGATATTCCGATATCTCCAGAAATGCCTCCGTGATATCCAGCTTTTCCAACAGCAAAGGGGCGGAACGTATGATAATTCTGCCGTTTCCGAAATCGTCCACATCAAATCCTGCCTGCAGGAGCATATCTTTATTTTCAAGTACAGTACTGTATTCTTCTTTATCCAGCGTTACCGTAATCGGCTCCAGCAGCATTTGAGCGGCATCGGACGGCTCATTCTTCTTCAGGTTCTCATAGATCAGTCTTTCATGTGCGGCGTGTTTGTCGATAAACATGATTCTTTCATCATCATATTCTATGATGATATATGCCCTGAACGCCTCCCCGATATATTTGATCGGCTTTTCGGGCTTCTGTTCGGGTTCAGCAGTTTTTTCCTCAATGTGTGCAAAAAAATCAACACTTTCATTTTCTTCCGCTCTGAAATCCATATGCTCTGTTTTTATAAATTCCTTTTGCGGTTCGGGCTTTTTGAATTCCTGCGACAGATCGACCTGCCTGATATCTGAAAAATCAACAGGCTTTTCTTCCTTTGGGGTAAATGCAGAAAATTCACTCGTTTTCGGCACAAAGATATTTTCTTCCTCTTTTTGCTGCGGCAGATTCATCTGTACGCCTGCCGTTGACGGTCTTGAAACAGGCTTAGTGACAGGCTCAAAGTCAAATTCAGGCGGGTTTACATTCCTTGTATCATATTTCATTAAAGCCGATTTCACGCCGTAATAAACACAGTCATATATCGGCTTTTCATTTGTGAAACGTATCTCCAATTTGGCAGGGTGTACGTTCACATCCAGATTGGAACAGTCTATCTCGATATTCATTACACATGACGGAAATTTTCCCGACATGATACTGCCGCTGTATGCCTGTTCCAGTGCCGCCATCGCCGTCTTTGTCCTGACATACCTGCCGTTCACAAAAAATATCTGCATATTGCGGTTTGCCCTGTTGGAACTTACGGGCTTGCTTACATATCCGCTCATCTTCACGCCGTTCAATGCATATTCGGCTTTTACCAAACCTGATACAAATTCCTTTCCGAATACCTGCAAAACTGCCGTCTGCAAATCACCGTTGCCCGATGTTTTCATGACCTGCCTGCCGTCCCTGATAAACGTGAATCCGATATCGGCGTGTGACAAGGCAATTCTGTCCATCAGGCTCGCTATATTATTCGATTCCGCTACATCTTTCTTTAAAAACTTCATTCTTGCAGGAACATTATAAAACAAATCCCTGACTACAAAAGTCGTTCCCTGCGGACAGCCCACAGGCTCAAATGCCTTTTCTTCACCGCCCTCTATGACATAGCGTGTTCCTTCATCTTCATTGATATTTTTAGTAAGTATATCTACCCTTGACACCGCACAGATAGAAGCCAATGCCTCACCCCTGAATCCCAGTGTTGCGATGCTGTCAAGGTCATCTTCTTTCAGGATTTTACTCGTTGCATGACGCAAAAAGGCATTTCGGACATCTTCCCTTTCAATGCCAATGCCATTATCCGTCACTCTCATGAATGTGACTCCGCCATTCTGTATCTCAACGGTTATCTTCGTTGAGCCTGCATCTATGGCATTTTCCACTAATTCCTTTATCACGGAACTCGGTCTTTCTATGACTTCACCTGCCGCTATCAGTTCGGCTACCTGCTTTGAAAGTACGTTGATAACTCCCATTTTTTACTCCTTATAGTTGGGACTTTGTCCCAAACTCCACCAAAGGCAAGAAACAAGTTCCCTGCACCCTTATTTTGCCAATTTCACCAACTCAAACAATATATTCATCGCTTCCATTGGTGTCACGGTGTTTATATCGATACTTCTTAAACGCTTTTCGACTGCCGTTTCTTCGGGCATGAACGTCAACTGCGGTGTTTCTTCCTGTTTCTTAACTTTACGTTTTTGCTTGGGCTGTCCGTTTTCCAGTTCGACTAAAATTTTCTTTGCCCTGTCGATCACGCTGTCGGGCAAGCCTGCCAATTTGGCGACTTCTACACCGTAGCTTTCATCTGCCGCCCCACGAATAATTCTGCGTAAAAATGTAATGTCATCCCCACGCTTGATCGCTGCTATATTATAATTTTTAACGCCCTTGACAGTATCTTCCAATACTGTCAGTTCGTGATAATGCGTTGCAAAAAGCGTTTTCGCTCCCAATGTCTTTTTATCCGCAACGTATTCCAATACGGCTTTGGCAATACTCATGCCGTCAAATGTTGATGTTCCTCTGCCGATTTCATCAAGTATCAGCAGACTGTTTTTTGTCGCATTTTTCAGTATATATGCCACTTCATTCATCTCTACCATAAATGTTGACTGTCCCGTTGCCAAGTCGTCAGACGCACCTATCCTCGTGAAAATACTGTCCACTATCGAAATTTCCGCCGACTTTGCGGGAACATATGAACCCATCTGTGCCATTAAGACGATCAATGCCACCTGACGCATATATGTAGATTTACCTGCCATATTCGGTCCTGTCACGATGGCCACTCTGTTTTCATCTGTATCCAAGAATACATCATTCGGGACAAATCTTATCTCCCTTGAAATGCTTTCAACAACAGGGTGACGGCTTTCCGTTAATTTTATCACGCCGTCCGCCGTGAGTGTCGGACAGCAATAATTATTTTCAAATGCCGCCTGTGCCAGTGACGCTATTACATCAAGCGTGGCTACGGCATTCGCCGTCTTATTTATCCTTGCAAGCGATTTTGCAACGGTCTTTCGGATATCATCAAATATCTCATATTCCAGACCAAAGGAACGGTCTTTTGCACCTAAAATCCTCTGTTCCAGTTCCTTTAACTCCTGTGTGATGAATCTTTCACCATTCGTTAAAGTCTGCTTTCTGATATAGCTTTCGGGCACCATGTTCTTATAGGAATTCGACACCTCTATATAATAGCCGAATACCCTGTTATAGCCTATTTTCAATTTCGGTATGCCTGTGGCGGTGCGTTCCCTTGCCTCTATATTCGCAAGTATCGACGAAC
>CAMHPW010000226.1 GCA_946187095.1 uncultured Clostridia bacterium
GAATGAAACATAAAAGTTGTTTTTATAACTTTTTATAAGTTTTCAGTAACGGTATGGGTGAAAAGGGTATGGCAAGCGGAATCGGAGAGAGGGAGTTTTTGATATGGATATGAATACGGCAAGGCAGAAAGCCGAAAATTTGAGAAAACAGATTTTATACCACAATGACAGATATTACAATCAGGATTCGCCTGAAATCAGCGATTATGAATATGATATGCTCCTCAAAGAGCTTGAGGAAATCGAAACGGCATTTCCCGAACTCATTACACCCGATTCGCCTACGCAAAAAGTAGGCGGTCAGGCTGGAGAAAAATTTTCGCCTGTAGAGCATATTGTGCCTATGGAAAGTCTGCATGATTCTTTTTCGCATGATGAAGTGAGGGATTTTGCAAAGCGTGTCAGCGAAAATGTCGGCAATGCCGTTTATGTCGTTGAGCCGAAAATTGACGGCTTATCCGTTTCGGCGGAATATAAAAACGGCGTATTTGTGAGAGGTTCCACAAGAGGTGACGGCAAAGTCGGCGAAGATATCACCGAAAATCTCAAAACGATAAAGTCTTTGCCGATGAAACTGAATAAAGCCGTACCGTATCTGGAAGTGCGTGGAGAGGTCTATATGTCAACGGACGTATTTGAAAATCTCGTTGCCCGTCAGGAAGAAAATGACGAAAAGCCTTTCAAGAATCCACGCAATGCGGCGGCAGGTTCTCTCCGTCAGAAAAATGCCGAAATCACAAAAGAACGTCAGCTTGATATATTCGTATTCAACATTCAGCAGATTCAGGGAGAAACTCTGGAACGTCATGTACAATCTTTGGAATATCTCAAAGAACTGGGCTTTACGACTTTGCCGTTTTATTATGAATGTAACGGCGTTGAGGAAGTTATTGAAAAAATCGAGGAAATAGGCAATAAACGTGGTGAACTTGCTTTCGGCATAGACGGGGCTGTTGTTAAAGTTGATAGTTTTTCACAGCGTGAAATTCTGGGCAGTACGTCCAAATTTCCGAAATGGGCAGAGGCTTATAAATATCCCCCCGAAGAAAAGGAAACAGAATTGCTTGATATCGAAATCAATGTAGGCAGAACGGGTGTTCTCACTCCCACGGCAATATTTGCCCCGATTACTCTGGCAGGTACGACCGTAAGCCGTGCTGTACTTCACAATGAAGATTTTATCAGGCAAAAAGATATCCGTATCGGTGATACGGTGATTTTGCGTAAGGCAGGCGAAATTATCCCCGAAGTTGTTTCTGTCGCAAGGCATAAGGAAAATTCAATGCCGTTTGAAATGCCGAAGATATGTCCTTCATGCGGTTCACCTGTCGCATACGAAAACGGTGAAGCCGCTTTGAGATGTACCAATACGGATTGTCCTGCACAGCTCATGCGTCACATGATACACTTTGTTTCAAGAGATGCGATGGACATTGACGGCTTGGGCGAAAGAGTATTGAGGGCTTTGGTCGAAAATTCGCTTATTTCATCACCAATGGATTTGTACAGGCTTTCCAAAGAAAATATCATGACTCTCGAAAAGAAAAAAGACAAGTCGGCTGAAAATCTCATCAATGCCATAGAAAAATCCAAGTCGAATGATCTGTACAGGATCGTATTTGCCTTGGGAATCCGTCATATCGGACAGAAAGCCGCTAAACTCCTTGCAGACAAATTCCGCACACTTGACAATATCGCCAATGCCGATATCGGAGATATATCCTCAATAGACGGTTTCGGAGATATCATGGCTCAAAGCGTTTACAACTATTTTCAGCTTGACGAAAGTAAAAAACTTGTTGAAGAAATCAAATCCCTCGGCATTAATACCAATAATCTTTCCGAACAAAAGGAAATTGACAAAAGCAATCCGTTCTTCAATAAAACATTTGTGATAACGGGTACTTTGACGAATTATAAGCGTACAGAAGCCGCTGCCATTATTGAAAGCATGGGCGGCAAAGTTTCATCAAGCGTTTCCAAGAAAACGGATTATGTTCTTGCAGGCGAAGAGGCAGGTTCAAAACTGACAAAAGCACAGTCTTTAGGCATTACAATTATCAATGAAAATGAATTTGAAAGCATGAGGAGTTAAAATGGAAATAGATTTGATCAATGAAAAATTCGTTGCACTTCTGAAAGAAAAGAATTTGAAAGCTGCCACGGCGGAAAGTCTGACAGGCGGCTTGGTTTCCAAGAGAATTACGGAAATTTCAGGAGCATCACAGGTATTTGAATGCGGCGTATGCTCATATTCCAACAGGATAAAACATGAGGTACTCGGAGTGCCGCTCGAAGTGCTTGAAACCTACACGGAATACAGCAAAGAAACGGCTGTTGAAATGGCAAAGGGAATCCGACGCTTATCGGGGGCGGATATCGGCATATCGACAACAGGCATGGCAGGTCCCACAGGCAATAATATAGGCTTGGTCTATATCGGAATCAGCACCGAAAAACATACTTTTGCAAAAGAACTGCATTTATCGGAGGGCTTGCCCGATGAAAGAGAAACAATACGTTTTTGGGCATCGTCCTATGCATTGTATTATGCGTTGGAAGAACTGAAAAACATCTGAGTGTATATGCAGGCGGAATTTATGCGGAAAAATTTTAAAAAATCTCTTGCATATTCGGGAATAACGTGATAAAATATACACAGTAGTTTGGTATCGGTTGACAAAAGAGTGGGGTGACCCGCTCTTTTATCGTTACAGGCAGAATTTTTTGGGGAAACGGGGATTTATATGGGACAAAAAAAGAAAATGAATACAGTGGAAGCTGTGACGGAACTTGTCAGACCTATTATTGAAGATATGGGACTGATATTATGGGATGTGAGATTTTTAAAAGAAGGTTCTGTGTGGTATTTGAGAATATTCATAGACAAGGACAGCGGTGTCACAATAGAGGATTGTGAAAACGTGACGAGAGCTGTTGACAAGCCCCTTGATGATCTCGATCCGATCGAACAGAATTACTGTCTGGAGGTGTCATCACCCGGTATAGAAAGAGAGCTTGTGAAATATGAGCATTTCGAGAGTTTTCTGGGAGCACCTGTGATGATCAAGCTGCATAAGCCGAATGAGCAGAATATCCGTGAATTCAGGGGTACGCTTATTGCACATGACAAGGATACCGTTACTGTGAGTGCCGAAAACGGTGAGCAGTATGTAATAAATAAAAAAGATACGGTATATATTAAACTGGATGATTTCAGTTTGTGACGGAGGAGTTTGGAAAATGAGAAGCAAAAATGAAAAAATAACAGAGTCAAACAAGAATCCCGAATTGTATGAGGTTCTGAAGCTCATCGAAAAGGA
>CAMHPW010000227.1 GCA_946187095.1 uncultured Clostridia bacterium
ATCCTGTATTGCCAAATTATTGTTCATTCAAAATCCCTCCCTGCCTATATTATAGCATATCCCACATGAATTACAATAACAAAATCCCCGATTTCTTCAAAAAAATCGGGGACTCCGTCATTAAAGGGGTTTTATTTCTTCTTCGATCCCGAACATCTTCACTGCCTTTGAAAGATATGTCAGGAATACGACAGATTTAGCGATATTGAAACAGCCCGCAACAAATGTCAGAAGCAATTCCATTGAAGGAATCATCGAATCCAACATACCGAATGCAATTGCCAACACCGAAAGCACAATCATTACAATATAGATCGTTCCGCCCTTTTTGTCCATCTCTGCATTTTCGAGCTTCACAGCAGTGTTGCGGACACCGCTTATAATACACAGCACCACAAGAAGTGAAAGCACTTTTGTTGCGATCGACAGCAAAGCTGCAAACCAGCCGCCTGCAAATGAGTCTATAACAGCAACGATGATTCCGCCGATAATATACATCAAAGCATTGTCAAAGCTTGCATCCTCTGTCTTTGCCTTGTTCACTCCGACGATCTGCATGATATATGCGATGATTGCCAAAACGATAGTAGCAAAACCCGTTATCATGAACAGTGCACCGCCGCCCATTGCCTGTGCAAGCTCCTGAGATGAGATACTGTCCCTGCTTCCGATGCTTCCGCTTGATATCATGGATATCAGCACGATAAGTCCTGCAATCGAAAGTCCGACTGTATTGAGTACCTCAGCCGCCTTTAATGTTTTCAATCCGTCATAAGTATTTCTTAATGTCATTTTCACCATTTCCTTTCAATTGATGTTTACGTCTGAACTGATATTATCATACCATGATTTCCCAAAAATAAAATTGGGAAATTCTCAACTTCCGCCATTCAAAAATCAAATACATACTTTTCGGCACAGTCAATCTCCCAAAAATAAATTTCCAAAAAATATTGACAAAAAAATGGTTTAGTGATATCATTGAGCCATGAATACAGTTATCTGCATTGAAAAGAAACGTGAATTTCAACTTGGGTGTATCTCAGAGAATGGCGGTCAATGGGCTGTGAGCCGCCTGTACATTCGATTTTCATGTACCGTCTTGGAGCTGTACAGTGATGAATTGTACCGTAGAACCTGCGTTAAGGGTGTCAATGAGTGACGGCTTTACGCCGTTTGATTCAGGGTGGAACCGTGTGGAATTTGATTCCTCACCCCTTTGTGCTTTCCTGCATATCGGGGTGGGGATTTTTTAATTCATAATTCATAATGCATAATTGTACAAAAAAATTTTTATATGGAGGTTTTTAAAATGATTAAAGTGGAACTGAAAGACGGCTTTGTCAAAGAGTTTGATGAAAATGTCAGCGTTGCAGACGTTGCCAAAAGTCTGGGCGGCGGTCTGTACAAATCCGCCTGCGTTGCCCGTGTGGACGGCGATATCTGCGATTTGAGAACGGAATTAACAAAAGACTGCAAGGTCGAAATCCTTACTTTCGACAGTAAAGAGGGTAAAAATGCTTTCTGGCATACGACTTCCCATGTACTGGCACAGGCTGTCAAAAGACTTTTCCCCAATGCCAAATTTGCCATAGGCCCTGCTATCGACAGCGGCTTTTACTATGACTTCGATGTGGAAAAGCCGTTCTCTGCCGATGACTTGGAAAAAATCACGGCTGAAATGAAAAAAATCGTCAAAGAGGGCTTTGAGATAGAAAGATTCTATTTACAGCCCGATGAAGCCGTCAAAATGCTTGAAGAAATGAATGAACCCTACAAAGTGGAACTCTGCAAAGAACATACGGACAAGGGTGAGCCTATCAGCTTTTACAAGCAGGGCGAATTCACCGATTTGTGTGCAGGTCCTCATCTCATGAGCGTTGCCAATATCAAGGCTGTCAAACTGACGGCTTGTACAGGTGCCTATTGGAGAGGCGATTCCAAAAACAATCAGCTTTGCAGGGTTTACGGCGTATCCTTCCCGAAAGCATCCATGCTCGAAGAACATCTCAAAATGCTTGAAGAAGCCAAACTCCGTGACCATAACAAAATCGGCCGTGAACTTGAATATTTCACAACAGTCGATTATGTCGGTCAGGGCTTGCCTGTACTCATGCCCAAAGGTGCAAGGGTTATCCAGCTTTTGCAGAGATGGGTGGAGGATACGGAACAGGCTCGTGGCTGTCAGCTTACAAAAACGCCCCTCTTTGCAAAGCGTGAACTTTATAAAATTTCGGGACATTGGGATCACTATCTTGACGGAATGTTCGTACTCGGCGATCCCAATGACGAAACAAAAGAATGTTTTGCACTGCGTCCCATGACGTGTCCTTTTCAATATCAGGTTTTCCTCAATAAACAGCGTTCCTATCGTGAACTCCCCATGCGACTGACGGAAACTTCCACGCTTTTCAGAAATGAGGCTTCCGGCGAAATGCACGGTCTTATCCGTGTCAGACAGTTCACGATTTCGGAAGGACATTATATTCTCCGTCCCGACCAGTTGGAAGAAGAATTCAAAGGCTGTCTGGAACTTGCCAAATACTGCCTTGATACTGTCGGACTCCTTGAGGACTGTACTTTCAGATTTTCACAGTGGAATCCCGAAAATCCCAACAACAAATATGAGGGTACTGCCGAACAGTGGGAACACGCTCAGAGCGTTATGAAAAAAATCCTTGACAATATCGGTCTTGAATATGAAGTCGGCATAGACGAAGCTGCTTTCTACGGTCCCAAACTCGATATTCAGTATAAAAACGTATTCGGAAAAGAAGATACGATCGTTACTATCCAGATTGATATGCTTTTAGCCGAAAAATTCGGTATGTACTATATCGACACGGACGGTCAGAAAAAACTTCCCTATATCATTCACAGAACGTCCCTCGGCTGCTATGAAAGAACACTTGCCTATATGCTCGAACATTTTGCAGGTGCACTCCCCATGTGGCTCAGTCCCGAACAGGTTCGTGTATTGCCTTTGAGTGAAAATCTCGCTGAACAGGCTAAAGAAATTGAAAGCAAACTCCTCAATGCAGGTATCAGAGTAACAACGGATTTGAGAAGTGAAAAAATCGGCTATAAAATCCGTGAGGCTCAGCTTGAAAAAATCCCCTATATGCTCGTGATCGGCAATAAAGAAGTCGAAAACGGCACTGTTTCCGTCCGTTCACGCAAACAGGCTGATATGGGTTCCATGCCCCTTGATGACTTCATTAAAATGGCTCTTGAAGAAATTGCCACAAAGAAAAAATTAACTTGTCGTTTTATAGTAAACACTGATGATTTAAACCCAACC
>CAMHPW010000228.1 GCA_946187095.1 uncultured Clostridia bacterium
TGTTCTGACCGTCAATGACATCTACATGGAAAGCTCTCATGACAGAGATATTCATACTGCTTTCGCTGTTTTCTGTGCAGACGAGTTTATCATTTTCACCAAGGGTGATACCTGTTCTTTCAAGCATGGATTCTGTATCGGAAGAAAGTGTATTGACAGTAACGGTCTTGTCACCGTCCGTTACGGTAACGGTCTTTGACATAGCTGTAACGGAAACTGCTGCCGTAAGGCACATAGCCCCCATGAGTGCGATCACTATTCCTCTTTTCAGACCTGAATTTTTTTTATTATCCATTTTAATTAACTCCCTGTAAAAAGTGTAATGAAATTGTAATCTTATCGGAATCGACAATGACATTATAAAATAAATTTCTGCTCATGTCAAATAAAATAAACAGAAATTTTTGTGCATATTTTACAATGGAGTGTATAAAAAACACATGAAAAAGATGTGAAAAATCGCTTTAACATATCAAAGAAGAGAAAAACAATGCCGCTGTATGTGCAATTTGCAGAATTTTTACAAATCGTAAAGAAAGTTACAAATATGTTACATCATTGCAAAAAAGCCGAAACGGATATATAATTGATACAGAGAAACAACCTGAAATGAAAGTGAGGTTTTGTTTGTGAATAACAATAATAACAGGCAGTCTGTGAGCAATTATGTCTATCATAAGCGTAGAAACAGAGAGTCTGAACCTGTACGGAACGGAAATGATTTTGACTTTGCAAATCATAATAATAACAATCCGCCGCAGAATTATTTTAATAATCAGCCGTCACAAAATACATATGATAACAATCACCAGCCACAGCGAAATGATTTCAATCCAAATCCGTATAATAGTTACAGTCAGCCGCTGCAGAATTCTATTCCGACATATCAGTGATATGATTCCCCGAATTCATGGGCAGGCGGTGCAGTCGAAGTACCGATCGACAGGTCGGCTAAAAATAACGGCATGATGATCTTATGGTTTTTCGGGATACCGTTTGTGTTGGGACTGGTATTTGCGGCGATATGGAAAATCTTTAATGTAACAGGTGTTGTGGTATTTCTTATGGGCTTGTGCTTTGCATTGTCGGTGTTCGGACTGTTAACAGGTGCAGTTGTAAGTGCTCTCATGGAGGATGCCCGTAAGCGGAGAGTCTGTACAGTGGCGGTGACAGGTCAGCTTGCGGGATATGATTCCAAACGCACATCTTATTGCAGAAACAATGGTACTCGTGTTCACTATACGGTCTATGCCCCGAAATATAAAATATTCATCAATAATCGTTATGAGATACGCACTCTTGACCGTTATACACGAAATCAGAATTTTGCCCAGCAGATGTATTTGCTTGCCAATCCCGACGGCTATGAAATTATACAGGGCGGAAATGGCGGACAGCCGATGCAGTAAACAGGAGGGACCGAAATGAATCGTAATGATTTTGACTTTACCCATAAAGATACAGACAATGAACAGGACTTGTTTTATACTTCCTATACGCCCGAAAAGGAAAATTCCGCATATACCTCAAAGCAGGAGTATGAAAGCGTTTCAAAACGTGCAATAGAAGTGCCTTTGCCTCAAAGACCGAAATTATCTGCCGTTATCACGGTAGGTGCAGTTCTGCTGTTTTTTGGATTGATGCTTGGTTTAATGGCTTTGGGCGGTCATTTTAACGGATATTCTCTGGTGCTGGTACAGCTTGGGGGCGTGGTGATATTGGCGGCACTGTCGATAGCAGCCCCTTTCATTGACAGGCATTTTCTGAAAAAAGTCTGTACGGTTCGCACACAGGGGACATATGTAGGATATGATTACCGTGTACGCAGTTCAAAGTATGGAACATACAATATTTACGCTCCGAAATATGAAATGTTCATCAACGGTCATTACGAGATACGCACACTTGATGATTTTTCAAGAGATTTGGATTTTTCGGTAAAAATGGAATTGCTTGCCAATCCTGACGGCTATGAGATCATGCCGGCCGACGGCAGTATCAGCCGTTCGGGAAAGAGGACGATCATCAAAATATTAATTGTTATGGCAGTGATTCTGTTTGTTGCCATGCCGTTTCTGATGAAAAGAGTATTTTTATGGGGGATTATATGAAAAAAGAAAACAAATCGGATGTTACCCAAAACGGTCATTATGAGATACGCACGCTTGACCAATTTACAATATATAAGAATTCTGCCGAAGAAATGGAATTGCTTGCCGATCCTGACGGATATCAGATTATAAAGGCGAAAGAGTGAACGGAAGGGGGATTTTTTCATGAACAACAACAATCATAACAGGCAGTCCGTCAATAACTATGTTTATAACAGGCGTAGGAACAGAGAACCCGAACCTGTTCGGAATGAAAATGATTTTGACTTTACGAATCAGAATGATGATACCCGTCAGAGCAATTCAACTTCCATGTACAATTCCTATGTATCGGAGAATGACTACAATTCCTACACATCGGGCTATCAGACGAATAACTACAGTCAGCCGTCACAGAATAATTATAACAGTAACTTCAATCACAGTCAGCCGCCGCAGAATAATTACAATAATAATTTCAGTCACAGTCAGTCTATGCAGCGGAACGGACTGCCCGTATGGCAGACGGATTTGGAAAATCCGAATCGTAACCGTCCCATCAATCGGCAGGATAGTTACAGGGCAGTCACGGGACATGATGTCAGGGAGATACCCTTGCGGCAAAAAACACCGCTGTCGACCATTATAGCAGTTTCATCGTTCATGGTAACATTTGTAACTTGGATAGTTCTGGCAATTATTTCATCGGTATTTCATTGGAATGGTGACGGCTTAATGATTATTGCGATCGTTTCTTTCTTTATCGGTTTTTTGGGAATAGCTTTTTCGATGATATTCGGTTCAAAGCTGGAAAGACATCGGAGTATGAAAGTATGCAAAACGCAGGTAAAAGGTCGCCTGGTGGGATTTGAACAACAACGCCGTTCCGGTAAAAAAGGACATCGTTATTATGTGTATGCCCCGAAATATGAGATGTTCGTCAATAACCGCTATGAGATACGCACGATCAATATGTTTGACAGGATTCAGAGAGAGTGGGGAGATGAGATCAATCTGCTTGTGAATCCCGACGGATACGAAGCGATTCCCGCCACAAAGGCGGATTTCCCAAAACTTGATATAGGTGAATTGATAGGTTCAATAGCAGTTGCCATATTTATTATTGTATTCTTTTTGGGACCGCTGATACTTTCATTGATGAATTCGAGATAAAGGAAAGATGATATGAAAATGA
>CAMHPW010000229.1 GCA_946187095.1 uncultured Clostridia bacterium
TTTTGTTATGCCTGTATTGCCCGAAATATAGAGATCGCCGTTTTCCGTCAGTTCACTGAAAGAATTGGCAGTAGTAATCCGTGTCAGACCGTTTTCCGTCCCGTAATGAACGGGGGTTATCTCTTTATTCTCCAACATTTGTGATGTCGGCACGACATAAATGCCGTTGCTGCTCAATATCCACATTTCATCCTTGCTGTTTTGAAAAAGGTCAAAATTATTCCGATACGGAAAATTCGTGACAGTTGTTATTTTGTGATTTTCCGTCATGTAAGCAATAGAATCTCCCGTCACAATCCAAAAAACATTTCGTGTTCTGTCTTTTTTGATACTCATGACGGAATCCGAAGTCAAGCCGTCTTTTTTACCGATATTTTCGATATTGCCGTATCCGTCAATGATATAGATGCCGCCATCGTTCAAACCGAGATAAATTTCATTGTTCAAGCCCTCCTCTACACAGAGAATATCTGTATTTTCAATGCCGTTTTCTCTGCCGTAGGATTTTATGATTTTTTTGTTTTTCATAATTTCAAATCCGCCCTCTTCGGCAATCAGGATAGAACCGTCCTTTGCTTCCCTGACAATCCGTGCATGATTCGAGGATAAAGGGGCATTATCGCCTGTTTTATCGTATTGATAAAGCGTTTTGCCGTCAAGACAATAAAGCCCGTTAGTCCATGTAGCGATCCAGAGCCGTTCACGGCTGTCACTGAAAACGGAACGAATACGGACATCATTAAAAAAACTGACAAAATTATCGGAAACCTGTGACATATTATCCCAGAATTCATTGTCATAATATATCTTTTCGACAATGGGACCGGAGTTTGCTCCGTCTTTATCAATGCAGACAATCCCCGTATCCGTGGCGGCGATGAGCCATTTTTTATAGATACAGGTGGAATTTACGACATTTTCGGATATGCCGTATTTATAATAAATATCGTCAAAGACATTGGGAATTATTTTGATAACGCCCTGACGGGAAGACGTAAACCAGAAATTTCCCTGATAATCCTGCATGACATGACCGACGGAATTCATGGAAACATTCCGAAATTCCCGATACTGCGGATCAGCGTCGGGATCACAGACATAAACGCCCGTTCCCGTACAGCACCATGCCATACCGCCCGCACATTCCATATTTCTTATATCAAGAGAAATTCCCGATACGTCTTTCAGGGAAAGTTCGGAACTTTCCGCATTAAAAGAACCGTAATAATTCAATGTTTTGTCACTGACATACACATATCCGGACTGTTCCGGAGAAGGCAGCACACTGACAGGATCAGAGCAAAAGGAATAATTATACTGCTGTATCACGGCATTTTTTACGGTGAAGACATATCCCTCTTTATCCACCACATAGACAAGTCCGTCCATACCCCGTTTCAAGTCGCACATGGCTTTTTCACGGACTCTTTCATCATTGACGGTATCAACATTCAGGTCACTGTCCACAAAATATAAACCTTTTTTTGTGGCAATATAAATAAAACCGCTTTCATCTTCCGCAACTGCTCTCACGACTCCACCCGAAAATCCGTTACTTTCATTCCAATAACGGATACTGGCGTTTTTCATCATGGCGAATCCGTCATCTGTTGAACCGATCCAAAGCCTGTTTTGACTGTCGGTATAAAGAGATTTCACCCCTGTGATATTTTCAAGTGAAATATGCTCGAAAACATTGCCGTCATACCGTACAAGACCGCCGTAACTGCCTATCCAGATAAAGCCCTCGTCCGTCTGTGCAAGGGCATTTGCCTCCGATGTCGGCAAGCCGTTGGTATTGTCATAGATGACTACGGAATATTGCAAGCCGTTGCCGAAAGGATCGAGCGGTTCGGGCAGATTTTTATTTTCATTTTCGGCATTAACCGTCAGCGGAACAATACAAAAAATGACTGTCAGCAGGAGTGTTGCCCACAAAAAACACCTATATTTTTTTGACATACAATCACCTTTTCTTTCGTTATTGGCTTTATTATGGCATATTGACAGCGGATTTGCAACGGCATTATTGTACTTCCGCATTCATTGACAGGCGGCATTTGTTGGTGTATGATGGGATAAAAAGATACGGAGGATTTTTTATGGACATCAAAATCACAAAGAACAAAAAGCAAATGACAGTCACACTCAACGGCAAATTGGATACACTGACGGCTCCCGAATTGGAAAAAAGACTGGACAATGAACTTGACGGCGTTCAGAAACTGATATTAGACTTTTCCGGACTGACGTATATATCCAGTGCAGGTCTGAGAGTTGTCATGACAACGGTACAGACAATGGAAGAACAAGGCAGTATGATCATTAAAAACGTATGCCCGTCCGTGATGGACGTATTCAAAGTCACAGGGCTGACCGGTTTTCTGAACATTGAAGCATGAAACAACCGCCGAAAAGGATTGTACTTCCTTTTTCGGCGGTTGTTTTTGTCTATTTCTTTATTTTTTCCGAAAAATACCGTTCTGTATTCTCATCAAGTTGTGAAAGCGATTTGACGATATATTCACGGGGTTCGACAAAACCGTCCATGATCCAATTACGGATAACAGCAATACAGCCTTGTGAACGATAACAGCATATATATACAAGTTCCCGATTATCCATTTCAATTCCGAGTTTGTCGCTGTAGACCTTGCGAAACATTCCCTCAATAAGTTGGCTCAGTTTGTCATTCAGACGGCTTCGGCTGTTGGGATTGAAAATCATTGCGAATGTGACACGGTTTTCATCGATATATTCCACCATTTTGTTAAAAAATTCTTCCGACGATTTATCCTCCAGATGCAGTATGATAATACTGATTTGGATGAGCATTTCTCTTTCGATTTTTTCGTACAGGTCATAGACATCAAGATAATATTTATAAAACGTAAAACGGCTTATATCGGCTTTATCGGCGATTTCCTGCACGGTGATCTTATGCAGTTCTTTTTCCTGCAGAAGTTCGGCAAATGCCTGACGGATAGCCTTTTTCGTTTTGAGAGTACGGCGGTCAACGGATTTTTTTGGCATAATCTTCACCTCGGTTTCAATCTTATCATCAGCATTTTGAATTGTCAAGAGCTCAAAAACAGCTTATTTTTCTTTCTTTTCTTCTGGCTACGCAAAGAAACAACAAGTGAGAAGAGGGGAAAAAAGCAGGAGAAGAAAGAAAAAGTGGCGGCTACAACGGGGGAGTCAAGGGGGGCTCTCCCCCATATGCACTAACTTAATTTCAAGTTACACATTTGCAAACGAATACCGTTC
>CAMHPW010000230.1 GCA_946187095.1 uncultured Clostridia bacterium
ATTCAGAAAAAGCCGCCAAAGAAAGAGAAGAAAAACAAAAGCAAGATTTAGAATTTATGGCATCAGGAATAGAATCCAAAAAAGAAAGAAAAATTGCTGAATTTAGCTTTTGAAAATCCCAAACTCCTGCGTTACCGTAACAAAAGTACTGTAAATAAGGACTTTTTATGCAAATAAAGCAACACTGTGCAAGTAGGGATTTTTCTGTATTTGATATTTCCCGTAAACTCATAAGAGACCTTGAGTCCAAGTTCACCGTCACGGTTCAGGGCAGTGATCTCCTCGATGTCCGTTTGGAATTTCGGTGTACCGTCTTTGGTCGGCATCATTTTCTTATAGGTGCCTCCCGATCCCTTGAACAAATGGAACTCTTGGTGATGACACCCTGCAGTTTTTTCTGATAGACAGTTCTCGGGGCACTGTTTTTTGAGACATACTGGACTGCCTGTCCGTATTTTGTCAGTTCCGCCAGCAGATTGACGGCAACTACCGATTTTCCTGTTCCGGGACCGCCTTCAATAAAGCGGTATAAGACCATGCCTGATATGACGGATGGACTACTCTTCTGTTGGCACCGCCTGTGAAGGTTTCGACAAGTGCCGAGTCTTCCACTGCTTTCAGCTTGTCCCACTGTTTCAGCTCGATAATAACGGCTGCAGGCTTGCTGTCTCTGTCATAACCGCTGATGATAAAATCGACTCTCTTTGACGTATGCGGTATATTGTATTCGATCGCAATGCCGGCATCATCAGGTATTTTTTTTGTCAGCCAGAACGACATACATATAGGGAAGTGAATTCTGCCATGAACGCAATTCGCTTGTACCTGTATGGCGGCCTAATTTTTTCAGCAGATTTTCCCTGATCGTTCTGATCAGGAGGTCATCATCAAAATCTTTGATAAACTGTGATTTAGTTCCGTTGTAAATAATCATAGCAGCCCTCACTTATTTCACACGTTGAAGCGGAAAAGAACGATATCGCCGTCATTCATGACATATTCCTTGCCTTCGGAACGTACAAGTCCCTTTTCCTTTGCAGCCGCCATCGAACCGCATGACATCAGGTCATCAAATGCAACTACTTCCGCACGGATAAAGCCTCGTTCAAAATCCGTATGGATCTTTCCTGCCGCCTGCGGAGCTTTTGTGCCTTTGGTGATCGTCCATGCACGCACTTCGGGCTTGCCTGCCGTCAGATAGGAAATGAGTCCCAACAGGTCATAACAGGCGTTGATGAGTCTGTCAAGTCCAGACTGCTCCAGCCCCATTTCAGACAGGAACAGTTCTTTTTCATCGGGTTCCATGCCTGATATTTCCGCCTCGATCTCCGCACATATCGGCAATACAGCGGCGTGTTCGCTTTCGGCGATCTCCTTCACCGTCTCAAAATACGGATTGCCGTCTGCGGAACCGTCTTTGAAATCACTGTCACTCATGTTGGCGGCATAGATAATGGGCTTGTTTGTGAGCAGTGAAACGCTTGCCAGCAGCTCTTTTTCTTCCTCCGTACATTCAACGGAACGTGCAGACTTTCCGTCTTCAAGAGCTTCTTTCACACGCCTGAAGAAATCCAGATCGGACTGATATTTTTTATCGCCTTTGAGCAGTTTCATGGTCTTGTCGATCCTTCTGTCGAGTATCTCGAGATCAGACAGGATCAGCTCGATATTGATCGTTTCAATGTCACGTCTGGGATCAATGCTTCCTTCAACGTGAATGATATCGTCATTCTCAAAGCATCTTACAACATGAACGATCGCATCGACTTCACGGATATTTGACAGGAATTTGTTTCCAAGTCCTTCGCCTTTGGATGCACCTTTGACAAGTCCTGCTATGTCAACGAATTCGATCGTTGCAGGCGTGTATTTTTCGGGCTGATATATTTCAGCAAGTCTGTCAAGACGCTTGTCGGGAACGGCTACGACTCCTACATTGGGTTCTATCGTGCAGAACGGGTAATTGGCGGACTGTGCCCCTGCATTCGTGATGGCATTAAAAAGAGTACTTTTGCCGACATTCGGCAAACCTACGATTCCAAGTTTCATTTTCAAGATTCCTTTCTCTGATAAACTTCTTTTATCATAGCACAAACTTTTTTAATATGCAACAGTATAAATGCCGATATGACGGGATCGGAAGCTGCCGTTTTTTGTCAGCAGAAAAAACCGCTGTCACTGATCTGCAGCAACAGCGGTTTTGTTCGGAGCGGAGAGTGAGGGATTCGAACCCTCGAAACGGTTGTAGCCGTTTACACGATTTCCAATCGTGCTCCTTCGGCCAACTCGGACAACTCTCCAAATCACTTAGTTATTATAACATATCTTTTTGGAAATTACAAGAGTTTTTTTGAAAAACTTCCAAAGAAATTTTTATTGATGCTCAAACAGGTATTCCAAGAATTCCTGAGCACAGTTGAAAACTATCCAAAAGTTATTTTTTGGGATTTGTCCGTTTACGCATCAAATCAATATAATGAGACAATAAATTGCACAAAGATATCGTTTGGATTATGTCAAAAGTTGGTTAATCAGATAAAAAATGAAAAACTTATTGCTTTTCAAAGAAAAATATGATAGTATAATAGAAGAACGATAGGATTGTGCTAATTTGGACTTTTTTATATTATTTATTCTTTAGAGGAAAAATATTCCATCAATTATATATCCAACATTTTTGACATTCAAAGGGGTGACCGATATGAAAAAAATCATCAGGGATATCTGTGCGGACAGAAAGCATTCTCTTGGGCGAACAGGACAGGCAACTATGAATTGGATATTACCCTTGATTATCCGGGTGAAATTACAGTAGGCAAAACGATTTTCAATCATGTCAATGCAACAGTTCATATCGGAAATGCCACAACATTCAGCAGTACAAAATTCGGAGCTTCCAAAATCGTCATGACAGAGAGTTTGGGAAGCAAAAATAATCCTTATCAGATATATTCGGCTGATGATTTGGAAAAGTATCTTACTGACAGTCAGTATACAGGAAAGTATATCAAGCTGTATGATGATATCACTCTGAATGAAACAGATGATCTGCTGTATCATTTCGGCAAGGATACTGTATTGGATCTTAACGGTCATACAGTGACACTCAAAAATTCCGCCCTGTCTGTTGATAATGCTTTGACAGTAGAGGACAGTATGGGTTCGGGTGAGATAACGAGCGATTACATAAAAACCGTGATCGTCAGCGGAACAGAGAGTATTTTCATTCTGGAATTCGGCGGCATTAAAAATACAAGCAGTGAAGAT
>CAMHPW010000231.1 GCA_946187095.1 uncultured Clostridia bacterium
GTCATAAATGAAGATTTTATTAAAATTTTTTATGTGAATTTTCTGGAAAATGGGACTTTTTTGCGGAAAATCCGACAGGGAAAGGAATGTATGTTTATGTATATGATATCAAGAAAGGTTTCGCTCAATCCGACAGTATCTCTTATGGATATACAGGCACCGCTGATTGCCAAAAAAGCGGAACCCGGTCAGTTTATTATTTTGAGAGCAAAAGAAGACAGTGAAAGGATACCGCTGACGATAGCCGATTTTGACCGTGAAAAAGGCACTGTGACGATCATATATCAGATCGTCGGAGGCTCAACGATGGAATTGGATACGCTGAAAGAGGGAGAATGTCTGCATGATTTTGTCGGTCCTCTCGGCAAGCCCAGTGAAACGGACGGTCTTAAAAAAGTGGCAGTGATAGGCGGAGGAGTGGGCTGTGCAATAGCATACCCGATTGCGAAGAAATTGTCAAGTCTTGGCTGTGAAGTTCACAGCATTGCGGGCTTCAGAAACAAAGCACTTGTTATACTTGAAGATGAATTCCAAAAAGTCAGTTCAAGATTTTGTATCATGACCGATGACGGAAGCTGCGGCAAAAAGGGACTTGTTACGGATGCTCTTGAAGAATTGATCAAAGAGGGAAATCAATATGATGAAGTGATAGCAATAGGACCCCTTGTCATGATGAAATTTGTTTGTCTGCTGACGAAAAAATATGGGATAAAGACGATTGTAAGCATGAATCCCATCATGATAGACGGCACAGGAATGTGCGGAGGATGCAGACTGACCGTAGGCGGTCAGACGAAGTTTGCCTGCGTAGACGGTCCTGATTTTGACGGACACCTTGTTGACTTTGATGAAGCAATGCACAGGGGAACGATATACAGGGATTTTGAGAGCCGTGTTAGAGAGGAAAACTGCAATTTGATGAAACAGGGGGATCAATAAAATGCCTATCCAAAGAAATATGAGCCCGAAAAAATGTCCTATGCCCGTACAGGAACCGGATATAAGAAAAAATAATTTTGATGAAGTAGCACTCGGATATACTTATGAGATGGCTGTTGAAGAAGCGAAAAGATGTATGAACTGCAAAAATAAGCCCTGCCGTTCGGCTTGTCCTGTGTCGATAGATATACCTGCATTCATAGAGAGAGTTGCCAATGAAGATATGGAAGGGGCTTATGAGATCATATCGCAGTCAAGTTCTCTTCCGGCAGTATGCGGCAGGGTATGCCCCCAGGAAAGACAGTGTGAAAGCAAATGTATAAGGGGCTTGAAAGGTGAAAGTGTCGGCATAGGCAGACTGGAAAGATTTGTTGCCGATTATCACAGGGAACATTCCACGGAGAAACCGAAAATGCCTGTTTCAAACGGTCATAGAGTGGCAATAGTGGGTTCGGGTCCGAGCGGTCTTGCCGCTGCAGGTGACCTTGCAAAAATGGGATATAAAGTTACTGTATATGAAGCTCTGCATTTGGCAGGAGGTGTGCTTGTCTATGGCATACCCGAATTCAGACTTCCGAAAATCATCGTTCAGAAAGAAATCGATAATCTGAAAGCAATCGGTGTGGATATCGAAACCAATATGGTCATAGGCAAAGTTCTGACAGTCGATGAATTGTTTGAAATGGGGAATGAGGCTGTATATATAGGCAGCGGAGCAGGCTTGCCGAGATTTATGAATATCCCCGGCGAAAGCCTGAAGGGAGTTTATTCCGCCAATGAATATCTGACAAGAATCAATTTGATGAAGGCATATAAAAAAGATTCCAAGACACCTATTATGCACAGTAAAAATGTTGCAGTGGTAGGCGGAGGAAATGTTGCGATGGATGCCGCCAGATGTGCCCAAAGAATGGGTGCAGAGAATGTATATATCGTATACAGAAGAAGCATGAATGAAATGCCTGCACGAAAGGAAGAAATGGAACACGCTGTAGAAGAAGGCATCATATTCAGAACACTGACAAATCCCATTGAGATACTTGGTGATGATACAGGCATGGTGAAAGGTGTCAGATGTGTGGAAATGGAATTGGGTGAGCCTGATGCAAGCGGAAGGTGCCGACCTGTCGAAAAGCCTGACAGTGAGCTTATCATCGATGCAGATACTGTTATCATGGCAATAGGCACAAGTCCCAATCCACTGATCAGAACGACTACACCGGGACTTGAAACGAATCAGCGTGGGTGTATCGTGACGGACGGTGACAGCGGTATGACGAGTCGTGAGGGCGTATATGCAGGCGGTGATGCCGTAACAGGTGCGGCAACGGTCATATTGGCAATGGGAGCCGGAAAAGCCGCTGCAAAAGCCATTGATGAATATATAAAAAATAAAAATTGAATATTGACAAATATCGGTATGTGTGCTATATTATCTCTTGCAGAGTAAATTTGTGTTGCGTTAAGTGTCGGATGAACGGGGAGTTGCCATCTGAACGAAAAGAGCGATTCTTGCGGTACACGAATTGCATCCCGCTGTAAATGATAATATTAAGCGGTATATTTCAATGCCTTCTTATTATTTCAGGGATTTCTGCAAATAGCAAGGAGGTATTTTTTATGGTGAAAAATCAGACTGAAAAAAGACTCAATATAAAAAGTTCTGTCCAGACGATAGCAATAATCGCTGTACTGATGGCAGTTCAGGCAGTTCTTGGTATATTGGAAATACATACGGCAACCATAAAAATCAGTTTATCATTCATTCCCGTTGTCATAGCCGCAAGACTTTATGGAGGCATGGGTGGTGCATTAGTCGCAGGTTTTGGTGATATCATTGGTTGTATTATACACCCTGTCGGAGCATGGTTTCCGCCTATCACGATCACTTATGCGTTGTCAGGATTTATATGCGGCGTATTTCTAAAAAAAGGTACAGAAATATGGCGTGTACTTGCTTCGGTGGGTATAACACAGCTTATAGTGAGTCTGTTTATAACGACTATATGGATAGCATACCTTACATATAATTCACAGGACGGTATGTTCATTGAGTTTTATTTTGCAAGGGTAGGACTGAGAATATGGCAGGTACTTGTTATGAGTGCGGTTCAGATTGCTGTCATACCGCCTATACTGAAACTCATGGACAGAATGAAATTTACTTTGCATACAAACTAAAATACGATATAACCCCTATCAGCAGTTGTACTTGACGAAAAATAAAAGTACGGCTGCTTCTTTTTTTATTTGACTGTTGGTAAATGTTGTGATATGATATACGGAGAATTCAGAAAGGAAGTGGAAATTTGGGAAAGATAA
>CAMHPW010000232.1 GCA_946187095.1 uncultured Clostridia bacterium
TATTCTTTTCTTTTTCCCATCATCATTTTTTTTTTTATATTCTTTTAATTTTTCAGATGAAGACGACACTGCCTGCCGAAATATAGTTCAGACGTTTCATGTATGTTTTCATGAATTCATACTGCTGTATGCCTGTACAGTGACAGGTATAAAAGTCAGTAGGATATTCATTGAGTGTTTCGGCATAGCTTTTCAGAGTGCTGTCGAGAGGGAGTTTTGAAAAGTGGAATCCGCCCACAAGTATATCGGGTTTGAACCATTCGGCGATATTCATGATACCCTTATGGGAACACCCGCTGATAAGGATTTTTTTGCCGTTTTCACGGATAAGAAGATAGTGTTCATGTCGGAAGTCGTCGGGCATACGTTCATTATTCCGAATCATATCAAGCCCGAAACTGCCTAAATCATATGTTTTGGGGGAATCGTTGCAGGAATACAGAGTAAGATTTTCGTCAATTGCAAAAATACCGTCTGTAAAGACAAGTCTGTCATTATCTTTCAGAGAAATGTCAAGACCGATATATTTATTGCCGTTGTAATGCGGTTCAAAAGCGTGTTTATTAAGATAAACTTTTGATTTTGAATTGAGTTGCAGAAATCTTTCAAGACCGCCGCCATGGTCGTAATGACCGTGAGAAAGTACGGCAATATCTATATCGGAAAGGTCAAGTCCAAGTTTTTCGGCATTTTCCTCGAATAGATTTGTCTGTCCCATATCAAAAAGAATGTTATGCTGATTTGTCCGGATATAGAGGGACAAGCCGTGTTCACAGCGGATATTTTCACAGGAAGAAGTATTTTCGGTGAGAGCGGTTATTTGCATGAAATCACCTCATTGTCATGTCAAAAAATACGATATCGAATACAGCGAATCCGCTGACGGCATAAAGAGTGATAAAGCCGCATATCAGTGAACCGCATAAACGCTGCGATTTTTTAGCATTGTCATGCATAAGATTCTGTACAGCCCAGCCCGTGAAATAGGCACCTATGACGATGAGGGGCACGGCATATCTGATATTTTGCGTACACATATGGGCGAATTTGATACAGAAAATATAATATGAAACGAAGAAAACAGTATAAAGTATGGCAATGAATATTTTCATGGGGATATCGAGAGTCGTGTTTTTCTTGAAAAAGGCAGCTATCATAGCGACAAAGCCGATAAGACCGATGATGACAGCCGACCAGAAAAGCATGGTATTCAGACCGCTGATATTTTCAAAATTCCGTATAGTGATACCCTCGTCAAACATGGAGGTTTTGAACAGGGAAATCAGCGGATTGAAATCATTGTATTCATTGCCGAATACAAGAGACTGTCCCGCAACGTCTTTGAACTGATACGGACTGAAATCAAAAAGCCGCTGTATAACAGGGATGTTGCCGATATACTGTTCGGAATCCTTTGAAAGTTCAAGGACATATCCGAAGGGTACGCCGTGACTGAGATAATTTCTGACAGACCACCACAGACCAAGAGGGGCACAGATCACAAGAAATGTAATATACTGAATGAAATATTTCCCGAAATCTCTGTTTTCCTTATCGAGCATATTTTTGATGAAAGCATAGATGAAAATGAAAGCAACGGCGGGTGCGACCATCCATGCGGAAAGTTTCGTGGACATCCCCAGACCGATACAAAGGGCAATGAATATGATATGTTTCATTTTGCGGTGTTTGTACCAGTAAATTGTATTGAGAATCGCTCCCAGCATGAACGTAATGGAAAGGATATCGTTATTGATGGCACCTGCCATGATATAGAAGGTAGGACAGAATGCGATCACAGCCGTTGCCGCAACAAGGGCGATCTTTTCAAGTTTAAGCTGACGGAAAATTTTATAGGAGAGTATCATGCAAAGTGTGGAATAGAATAACGTCAGGAGCTGCACATTTTCAAAGGCACTGTTATATTCCACTTTCATGAATGTCTGAAAGCTCACCCAGATGGCTGCTAATATATGATGCAGAGGGGGGTGATAGAACTGATATACGGTTCTCACGTCCATATCGGGCAGTTTTTTATTCTGAATAAAATATTCGATATAGCCGATATGTCCCTTGCCCGAACCGATGGTGCGTACATCGTGCTGCATGAAAGTGATCGGAATGGAAATGATATAGCATAATCTGACGAGAAAACCCGCTGCCATAATGAGCAGGATAAAATTTCTGACAGTGAGTTTGTTTGTCACGCCCAAATAGATGAATACAGCGGATATCACGCCCATTCCCACATTGAGCAGATGGAAGGCATAGCCGCCTTTGAAATACGTCAGTAAGCAGAATACTGCCGCTGCTATGACACCGAAAAGCATGATGCCGAAAGAAAGCAATTTATTTTTTGTGTCACGGGGCTTTTCATGCATGGTGTAAAGACCTGCAAAAATGCCGAGCAGAATCACTCCCAAAGACGGAACCACAAGAGAGGAATAAGTCAATGTGCCTTCGGAGCTGACGGTTGTAAGAGTGATACAGAAAAAGCACAGAAATGCAGCGGAAATGATGGGGTGCTGATAGATCATTCTGAAAAGAGAGATATATAACGGTTCGTATTTGACAGACTTTGTTTCAGCCATTGGAAAAACTCCTTTTTTATTTGCTTTCATGATATTCCTTTTCGGTATTGACATTCCAGATATTATCTTTTGAAGACGTACCGCTGAGGATATTTTTGACGGTTTCAAAAGCCGTACACATGGAATGGTCGATATTATTATAGCGGTGCTGACCGTTTCTGCCGATACAGTACAAATTGGGAATGGTATTGAGATATTCTCTCAGAGCATCCATGTGTTCATAGGTATCGAAATAGGCAGGATATGCTTTTTTGACTTTTTCAACATGATAATCAAGAACGTCATTTTCGCTGTCAATGAGTTTCATTCTGACCATTTCACCGATACCGAGTTTGCCGAAATCGTCATCAGACATTGACCAGAGTTCATCACCCTCATTGCAGAAATATTCCAAGCCTATCCAGACGGTGTGTTCAATATCTTTTACAAGATAGGGTGACCAGTTATTATATACCTGAAAGCGTCCCATTTTGACGTTTTTATCATGGACATAAACCCAATCGTCAGGCACGATATTGCTGATGGTTTTGATTTTGGTTTCATTTTTTAAGTTAAGATGGGGGACAAGGAATAATAATTTATAAAACGGGGGAAAAATATGATGGCTCTTGGTCCGATGATCAATATAATGGAAAAGGTGTTTATTATTTCAAAGATGGGTCTAAA
>CAMHPW010000233.1 GCA_946187095.1 uncultured Clostridia bacterium
CGTTTCTCTGCCCGGAAGATGATTTTCTACCCACACTTTTTAGGGATGGCTCAAGTATCACAGCAAATACAATGATCGGCAAGCCTGCCAAAAGTCCGTTTGGTGCTGAACCCAACAATCTCATAGAACCTGTATTTGCTATTGTAATACAAAGCGGAATCGTTGCCGCTGCATTGAATGCCCCATGAAATATTGCAGGAAACCATATACACTGACTTTTCTCATACAGCCAGTCACTCAATATTCCCAATGCAATCGTAATGATACAGAATAACAATATGCCCGTTATCGGAAAGCCGATATAATCCGTACCGTATTCATAGCCAATCAGCCATATCAGCGGACTATGCCACAATCCCCATATCATACCGCCTATGAGCCAGCCGATTCTTTTGCCGAATCTTGCCTTTAACTGAGGATATAAAAAGCCTCTCCAGCCCGATTCCTCTCCTACTGCAAAAAACATATTGAGAATCGGGGCGTATGTAATGCAGTTCACGCATGAAAGCAATACCAACATTGGATATGTCAAGCCCTGTTCTTCCATTTGTTCGAGAATATCCTCTCCTGCAATTTCCATCATATAGCCGCCGCTTAAATCAAAGTGTGACGGAAATACCGCAAAATACAGTCCTACCCCTATCGCCGTTAATACCATAGGCGAAAACCATGCGATTAAAACAGATTTCACGTTGCCTTTTATATGCGGTTTCCAACCCATACCTTTGAGTTTATGCCCCGAAAACAGTGTGCCAAGCATTGGCACAAACATCATTACCGCCATTACCAACTGCCCTATTGCTTGTTGCCCGTTACTGTACAGCAACCACACAATGATTTGTATGGCATAGGCAATTCCGAATGTAAACACAAGATATTTGATAACCTGCTTTTTATTGAATTCCGTTTTCTCCATGATATTTCCCTCCGTCAATCTGAATTTTCATTTATTCAAAATTATAGACAGATATTCTGTATTTTCAAATTCACCCCAACCAGGTGCCTTTTCTCCCCATGCAACGGGCTTTCCTCTTTCATATACAAAATGCTGTAATACGGATTTATCGGGCAAAGAAATATTATGTTTTTTAAGGATAGTTTCGATTTCTTCAATCAATTCTGCCACATAAGGCTCTGCACCGCTTATACAAGTGCCTTCACAAATGCAGCCAAAATCAATCGGAAACATAAGAACTTCACAAAGTTCATCATTCCCCTTTCCGTCAGTTATACCTCTGAAAAGTGCTGTCATTTCTTCATAATCGTCTTTCTCCAGATTACCCTCATATTCTCGTTCTTTGGTTTCCTCGTATGTGTCAAATTCCATAATAAACTCGGGAACGGCTATGGAATATATATACCATGCTTCGTCCCACCAATTTTCTGTCCACTGCCACATTCTTTTTGCAACGGGTGTCCAGTCACGCTCGGGATAAAGTGTAACAAGATATTTTTCCATGCACATGAATATATAACAAAGTCTGCCCGTCATAGTTATATTATAAAACTCTTTGATTATCCTTTCACGATTATCCATTCTATTTTCCTCCGTCCATTCGGATATTCTCCCATATTTTCAGAGCAATAAAAAATTTGTCCAAAGAATGATTTGCCTCTGTCAAGCCGTCGGGTATGTATTTCTCTCCGTCAAGCACATCTCCCGTTACCAAAAAAGGATACAACTCTATACCGTGAAAATCACATACTGCCTGTATGCCCGAAAGTTCCATTTCAACCGCTATACAGCCCTCATTTTTTCTTTTGGCAAATGCTGTCGGCGTTTCTCTGTAAGGTGCGTCCGTCGTCCAGATTCGCCCCTGCACATACGGCAGTTTCAGCTTTTTAAATATCCCTGCAAGCCTGTCACTGTTCTTTATATCCATGTAATCCGACGGCTTGGCGTAATGATACGACATTCCTTCATCACGGTATGCCTGAGTCGGTATGATATATTTTCCGTCCGTTGCCCTGCTGTCCAATGCACCGCATGAACCCGATATAATCAAATTTTTGATACCCGTCTGCCACTGTACCTCAATAATATCATTTCCCGCAAGACAGGCACTTATGGAGGACATATAAAATACAACCGATTTTCCGTTTATGTCAAGCAGATAAACAGGTCTGTGACCGTTTGCAGAGCCTACTTGTGCCACTTTTTCATGCGGATACCGTTCTGTTACGGCATTGAAAATCTCACATGAAAAAGTTGCTATTGCCGTATCACAGATATATTTTTTTTCTCCCAAAAACGCTTCGGGAGAAAATAAGGATTCCTTTTCATTGTGATATGAATTTACTATCATACAAAAGACCTCCCTAAATAATCCTCTCTGTCAAGCGACAATTCCAATATCTTCCACTTTTCACCGCACAATTCGCATATTTCGGGATTCTCCTGCAAAACGTCTTGAAAGCCTGCCGCTTTATAGCAATAATAAGCCTGTTTATTATTTTCAAATACGCCTATGGTGATTTAAATCAGAATTTATTCCACCCATTCTTCGATTGCAAACGGGTGCATATTTTTGTGATATTTTACGGTAAAGGCACAAGGATAATAGTTCACTGTGCTGAATGAAATTGTAAATCCATCCGTTGCAGGTTTTGACCGATGACCATATTCAAATTTCCCGAAAGTAATACCATATAATTCAAATCCTAAATCAAAAGCATCTGAATACATTTGATCAGCCCGTTTTATAGTCTTTAACCACAACTGTGCATCTTTTATGCATTTATCGAAATTGTTGAGTACCATTACAGAGAAATCCACCAATTCATTTGATATTTTTCCGTCGTTTAACTCAAACAAGACTTCAACACCATCATTTAAATGAGTAACAGCATAATAATCTGTATATCTGAAATGATCAAATTTACCATTAGACAAAAATTGGATTAATTCGTTAAGTGTATATGATTGAACACCCATAAATCATTTCCCTCCATAAATTTCTAATTTATATCCTTCAACACCGTTCTGAATTTTTGCCGACAAATCAGAATTTATCCATATTGATAAATATCAGCCCTATAAGACAAATGACAACACCGACAATTTTGTTCCAGCTTATTGTTTCGTGATAAAGCAAATACCCGACCAAAAGCAAGCCCACTGCCAGAAATGCACTTTGTATGATAAATCCCGTACTAACCTGCCACCCTGCCTTATACGCATATATCCAGCCTGCTTCCAATCCTACAATCACAATGCCAAGCACGAATGGTGCCCAATTCATCTTGCTGTACTCTT
>CAMHPW010000234.1 GCA_946187095.1 uncultured Clostridia bacterium
CTTTGAGATTCATTATTCTGATAGCTTACTATTACGCAAAAGAGCAGTATGAGATCATTCAGGAAATGCCATCGGGAAAAGGCTTTGCAGATATCGTTTTCATTCCGAAACATAATGTTGATACAGAAAAATATCCGCCTATGGTAGTTGAATTGAAATGGGATTATAATGCTGAAACAGCAATCAAGCAGATAAAGGGCAGAAATTATCCTGACAAGCTAAAAAGCTTTGAAAAAATACTTTTGGTCGGTATCAGTTACGAGAAAGACATTGAAAAAAATAAAAAGCATAGATGTATCATAGAGGAATACAAAATGAAATAAACGGAATTTTAGGGTGTATTTGTGTACATTCGGCAGAGCAACGGACTGTTAATCCGTGTGTCACTGGTTCGAGCCCAGTTGGGGGAGCCAGGATTGACCGTCGAGCATATCGGCGGTCAATTTCAAATATGGACCAATAGCTCAGTTGGTTAGAGCAACCGGCTCATAACCGGTTGGTCCGGGGTTCGAGTCCCTGTTGGTCCACCAGAACATATCAAAGTCGAACTATTGAAAGCGTGTTCAATGCTGAATAGTTCGGCTTTTTCTTTTTGCAAAGAAGATGAAAAGGCTTGACAATATTAATTAGATGTGTTAAATTATTTGTCGGTTAGAAATGTTTGATTTTATTCAGGAATGAAGGAAGGAATCGTTGGTGAGGACTATCAAAGATGCCAGGGCGGGCGAAAAAGTTAAAGTTGTAAAACTTCACGGAGAGGGTGCTGTCAGGCGTAGGATCATGGATATGGGCATCACACGCAATACGGAAATATACATACGCAAATTTGCACCGCTCGGTGATCCTATTGAAGTCACTGTGAGAGGCTATGAGCTTTCGCTGAGAAAAGCCGATGCCGAAATGGTGGAAATAGAGTAAAAGGACAGGTGCAGTATTATGGCGATAAAAATAGCTCTTGCCGGAAATCCCAACAGCGGCAAGACAACTTTATTCAATATCCTGACGGGTTCCAATCAGTTTGTAGGAAACTGGCCGGGCGTTACCGTTGAGAAAAAAGAGGGAAAGCTGAAAAAGCATGATGACGTTATCATCACGGATCTGCCGGGAATCTATTCGCTTTCACCGTATACGCCCGAAGAAATCGTGGCAAGAAATTATCTTGTCAATGAAAAGTCCGATGTGATTTTGAATGTAGTCGATGCAAGCAATATTGAGAGAAATTTATATCTGACGACGCAGCTCATGGAATTGGGGATTCCTGTTGTGATCGCTTTGAATATGATGGACGTTGTACGCAAAAACGGTGATATCATTCAGACAGACAAGCTGTCCAAAATTCTCGGCTGCAAAATAGTGATGATATCCGCCCTCAAGAATGAAGGCATCATGGAGGCTGCCGAAGCCGCCATTTCAGCCGTTCAGGAGGAGAAGCCTATTCCGCAGCATTCGTTTTCGGGACCTGCCGAACACGCTATTGCACATATCGAAGAGGCAGTTCTTCACGATATGCCCGAAGAACAGCAGAGATGGTATGCCGTCAAGATATTTGAGCGTGATGAAAGAGTCATCAAAAAGCTCGATATCAGCGAAGAAAAGCTGAAGCATATCGAAAAAGATATTAAAGCAGCCGAAAGGGAATTGGATGATGATGCGGAAAGTATCATCACCAATGACAGATATAATTACATAACAGGTGTTCTGAAAAAGTGCTACACAAGAAAATCGGACAGTGAAACGAGCATTTCCGCAAAGATAGACAGAGTGGTGACAAACCGTTTTCTTGCCCTGCCGATATTCGCAGTTATCATGTTTGTGATATATGCTTTTGTAGTCATGCCTGTACCGATGCCATGGGGAAATTCTCTGGGAACTGTCGCTACGGACTGGATCAATAACGGTGTGTTCGGTGACGGCTGGTATCTTTTCAGTTTATGGATACCGGGTATACCGGCACTGCTCAAACCGCTTTTTGCAGGCACTCCCGAATGGCTCAGCGGTCTTGTATTTGACGGCATCATCAAAGGTGTCGGGGCAGTGCTGGGATTTATACCGCAGATATTGTTATTATTCTTTTTTCTTGCACTGCTTGAATCATGCGGATATATGTCAAGGATCGCATTTATTCTTGACAGTATTTTCAGATATTTCGGACTGTCGGGAAAGTCTTTTATACCCATGCTGGTCGGTTCGGGATGCAGCGTTCCGGGGATCATGTCATCAAGAACGATAGAAAGTCCGAGTGACAGACGCATGACGGTGATCACAACGTCATTTATCCCGTGCAGTGCCAAATTGCCTGTCATTGCACTGATTACATCCGTCTTTTTCGGAGGTGCATGGTGGGTTGCTCCGAGTGCTTATCTTTTGGGAGTAGCTGCTGTGATCATTTCGGGTATCATGCTCAAAAAGACAAAATTATTTGCCGGAGATGCCGCACCGTTCTTAATGGAACTGCCTGCCTATCATCTGCCGATATTTTCAAATGTGATGCGTTCCGTATGGGAAAGAGTGTGGTCTTTCATCAAAAAGGCGGGTACGGTCATTCTGATCTCTTCGGTTGTGATATGGCTGCTGAATTCTCTCGGCTGGAATAACGGCATATTCGGCTTTTATTCTGAATTCGGTAATGGCGGCAAAAGCATTCTTTCCGTCATAGGCAGTTCAATTTGCTGGATATTCGCCCCTTTGGGATTCGGAAATTCGACTGCCACGATTGCAACATTCATGGGACTTCTTGCCAAAGAGGAAATCGTCAGTGTATTCGGAGTGCTTGATTTTGAAGGGCTGACACCGCTTGCAGGATATGCATTTCTTGTATTCAATCTGCTTTGTGCCCCGTGTGCAGCGGCTATGGGAGCGATTCGCAGGGAAATGAACAGTCCGAAATGGACACTCTTTGCCATAGGCTATCAGTGTATATTTGCCTATGCCGTTTCATTGATGATATTCCAGATAGGAAATATCTTTACGGGAAATATCAATATCATTGGTCTGATATTTGCCTTTGCGGCATTGGGATTCATGTGTTTTATGCTGTTCCGTCCTGTCAAAAAAGCAAAAAAAACATAAAAGGAGTGGCGGATATGTTGGAATTCATTTTGAATAATGCTTCCACTGTTATGATATCAATCATCGTATTGGCCGTTATCATACTTGATATGATTTATCTTGTACGTCAGAAAAAGAAAGGCAAACATATATGCAGCGGCTGCTGTGAAAGCTGCGGTATGTGCAGAAAATAAAAATAAAA
>CAMHPW010000235.1 GCA_946187095.1 uncultured Clostridia bacterium
TATTTTAAGAATCTTGGATCATTAAATTTCTTTATTAGAAACTTGATTTCCATGGTAATTTTTGCTTTTCTATTGACAAATCTCTATATATGGTATATAATGCGATAAGAGAGTACAAGATATTGTTCTTACCTTTCCCTATTGGGAATTGATACGTATCATACCAGTCGCAAAAATATTTGCTTTCCTTTTCTTACCTTTCCCTATTGGGAATTGATACTTTATAATGATTCGACAATCACCTCGATTTTTACTATCTTACCTTTCCCTATTGGGAACAATTAAATGAGGAATTAGGAGTGAGGAATGAGAAATGTTTTTCTTGCAAGCAATATTCCTCATTGCTCATTCCTAATTCCTCATTGATTTTACCTTTCCCTATTGGGAACAATGAAAAAATCCCTCTGAGTTTTTTGATGAACTCGGAGGGACTTTTTATTGACTTTTTTCTATAAAAAATGGACAGTTTACGACTAAAAACAGCAAAAAATTCATGAATATTGATTGTAAAATTGAGATTTTGTGCTATAATATAGTAAAGTCAAATAAAAAGGATGTGATAGAAAATGAGAAGATTGATGGCAAGGTTGTTGACGTTGGCGGTATTGTTGGTGACTTTGACGGGGATAGGCAGTGTGACGGCAAATGCGGAATCGCTGTATATCAGGAAAATTGTGTCTGTCGTGTATGACGATTCGGGCAGTATGACAAGTGAGGATAAATGGGCGTATGCGAATTATGCCATGCAGACGTTTTGCGGTATGCTCAACAGTCAAGACCAGCTTTATGTTACATACATGAAGTCGGCTAAATCCGTTCCCGACTACGAGCCTGAAAAAATTGATTTGTCTGCATCGGGCATTCAGAAATCCATTGACGGTATCAAAAATCATTCGGAGCAAGGTCCCACACCTTATAAAGCGGTGAAAATTGCCTTTGACAAACTTAAATCTGTACAGGATTCCAATGCCAACACGCAGTATTGGCTGATCATTCTGACGGACGGCACTTTTGACCGTGACGAGTATATCCATAATCCCGACAAGCCCGATGAATTGATGGATTACTTTGACGGGTATGTTAATGAAGTCATGCCGAATGGTACAAATCCGCAGATAACCTATTTTGCCATAGGCGGAAGTGCATTGAAAGTTCCCTCTCAGGAAGATAAAGGACTGTATACCTATTCATGTACGGGAGCGTCTGAAATCGTGGAAACTATGTCGGATATTGCCGACCGTGTTTCAGGCAGAACAAGGCTTGATAAAAATGATATGAAACTCCTTGATGAAAAGACCGTTCAGATATCTTCTGCAATACCCTTGTTGAATATAGCGGTACTTTCACAGGAAACGGATTCCAAAATCGTCAGTGCAAATTACAGCAATGAAACGGATATTCCCATCAGCCGTTATGCGTCGCTTGATTTTCATGAATATAAAGGTCATATCCATGATGAACTGATAGGAAATGCCTATCTGCTGGGGGATTCTCAAAATGTTATCGGTTCAGGCACTTATGAAATCACGTTTGACAAGGCGGTATCGCTTGACGATTTGGTATTTTTGTTTGAACCTGCATTGGAAATGCGTGTGACGCTTCATGTGAACGGTGAGAAAATCGACAATTCCGAATTGAAAAATACACACGAGGGCGATAAAATCAGTGTTTCGTGCGGTATTTATGAGATGAATACCGACAATGAGATAGATTCCGATTTATTGCCCGAAAATACAAGCTATGATATTTACATTTACGAGGACGGAAATATTTCCGAACACGTCAGTGGAAAGGATATGGAATTGAAAGACTACGAGTTGAAAAATATCGAAACAAAACTTGTAGCCTCTGCACAGATAGAAAATTTTAATCCAATTGAATATACAAAGAAATTCACACCCGATAAATATGTTCCGAAAGTATATACCATGTCGGCTGAATTTGATAACGGTGTGAGAAGTATCAAATATGATGACGTTACTTCAAACAGCAATCTCAAATTGCGATTTACGGTCAGTTTGAACGGTGAAACGATAACGAATCCCGAAACGGTAAAAGCCCTTTCACCGAAAATAGAAGTTTTGCCCGACGGAAACAGCGGTGATATGAATGTCGAATCCGACGGCACGATTACCTATACGCCGAAAAAAACGCCGTCTGTATCGTCAAATGCCGATAACGTAAATGTCAAAGTTACCTGTACAATAAGTGACGGCACATCTGCAACTGAAAGCTATACGATTTTAATGGCGGATTATGCAGTCCATGCAAATCAAAATGATCTTTCCATCAGGAAAAATGAGTTTTACGGAAATGAAACGGGCGTTTCATTTTACATTACAAAAGACGGTGTAAAACTTAATAGACTTCCTCGGAAACTGCTTTTTTGATTTACAAATGTGTGTAAAGATGTGATTCTTAAACTTCGTGACATCATCAATTTTGATGAAAAGTTTTAGTTTCCGAGGAGGTCTAATAAATCTCAGGTTGAAAACGGCACAGCAGTTTCAGTGAATGAGGAATACAGGCATTTACAGCTTGATGTTCAAGTTGATGATGACGGAACAATCTATTGTACGCCGAAAGATGAAAATGAAAGGGAATATAATTTCCTTACATGGTGGGGCAACTGGCTGTATTACTTTGGTCTGGAAAGTGCGGATATGACGGTAACGCTTTCGCATGATTACGGTACGGCACAGGCAAAAATCAATGTAATCGGAGCGGACACGAGTTATATTATTTTATGGGTAGCTGCACCGCTGGCAACGGAAATGATTTTGTTGGCATTGGTAACAGCCTATATTATAAGGTATATCACAAAACCGAGATTTTCCAAAAAAGCGGTTCTCTATGTAGGTACAATCACATTTTCGGATACAGGGCTTGGTGCACATCTGATGACATTGAAAAAACATAAACTCAAACCATATAACAATTTCAAAAATCTCTGGAATCCGTTCAAGCCCCTTACGGTGAATGTCGGCGGGATATCCGTATCGGCTGAAAAAAATATCAGAATATCGAAATTCCCAATCAGCCAAAAAGATAAAAGGAGTTGAATATAATATGAATAATACAGAAAAAACGTATTTTGAGGAATTGCAGAAAGACAGAACTGCAATAGCCGACATGATGGAAAAATTTGCTGTCAAAGATTTGCAAGCGATTGCCGTTAATCAGCCTGCCGAAAAAGCACAGTTTATTTATGACCTGATAAAAAATG
>CAMHPW010000236.1 GCA_946187095.1 uncultured Clostridia bacterium
TTTCACGGCGGCGATATTTTGTCTGTTTGTGATATCGTTCTGGGTATTTGAATTCGGAATACTTTGACAATTAGCAATTAGCAGTGAGCAATTATTTTTGATAATTGGCTGTTGTGATTCACTGCTGATTGCTGATTTTTAATTGCACATTGCTAATTGCTAATTGCTAATTGTTTTGGCATATTTTCCCCCGAAAAAGCATATAATTCATTAAGAAGGATATATATGCCAATATCAGCTTTTTCGGTGAGGGGGCAGAATTTTGAAAAAAACTCTGATCGTATGCATTACAGCGGTGATGATAGGGATTTTACTGACTTGTACGACAGTCAGGGCGGCGGACGGCGATACTTTTTTTGAGGGCTATGCCAAAAATTTTGTGGATATTCCGCACAGCTATTCTCTTTTCGGCAATTTCAGAAATCTTTATCCGGGAGTCAGCGTGGCACAAAGCATTGACGTTCATAATGCGGATTCCAAAAAAGTCAGGGTATATCTTCGTGCGAGGGCAACGAAAAGCGAATATATCCATCTTTTGCAGAATATTTCACTTTCTGTTGTTGATGACAAGGGGAATGTTATCTCCGCATCGGAAAATCCTGCACAAAATATGTTGGTATGCGAGCTTTCGGGCGGTGAAAGCCGTAATCTGAAAATACGTCTGAATGTCAGCAGGCAAAATGACATGGATATGATATCGACTTCGGGCAAGCTGGATTTCATCTTCTCGGCAGAGGAATTTGCTGGTCCGGATCAAAAGACCGTTCCCAATACGGACGGAAATTATCTTTCACTGATATATTCTGTTTCGGGGATCATGATGATGTCATCCGTGATCATCATTTTGTTTTCACGGGAAAAAGTTTTTTGATCAATTTTGCTTGCAAAAAAGCTGTACAGGTGTTTATCCTGTACAGCAATTTTTTTACTCTTCTGATTTCTTTTCTTCTGTTTTGGTATTTTCGGATTTCTCTTCTGTTTTAGTATCTTCGGATTTTTCTTCTGCTTTAGTTTCTTCGGGCTTTTTTTCTGTTTCCTCTTCTTCGTCAGGAATGACCGCCGCCTTATCGGCTGCTTTTATATTCGGCAGAGTGAAGAACAGGGCATAGGCACAAAGGAAAATATCGCCTGCATACATGAGGATATTGGAAAGAGTGGGAATAACGATCTCGGAATCGATACCTGTAACGGCAGTTGACGGCATGAACATCTTGATGAACATATCTGTTGCGACCGTAATGCCAAGCATGACGAATAACATGGCATAGACTGTCGATCTTCTCACGGCAGTCATATTATTGATCCCTGCAAAGAACATCGACTGATAGAACAGGAACATGAGAAGGGCTGCCACTGCAACGATATCGAAAATTTCGGTTGCCGCAACGGAACGGTGCGTGTATTGGATGAATACGGAAAAGAATCTTGAACAGCACCATACAGGCACAAGCAGAGTCAGTACAGGCATTTTCAAAAGACCGTTGTGACCTGTGAAAGAGATACAGGATTCATACAGAAGCAAGCCGCCGCCCGCTATGGCAAACAGGCACTGTGCCACATTCGGTTCTTCTGTCAGGAGTGTCATGACTGCACCGCCTATGATTGAAACGGATGACAGGAAACCGAACAGTCCGCAGAAAACATTTCTTTGCGGCGGTACTTCAAAAACATTTTTTCTGTCGACAATGCTGAGTGTCCAGCCTGTGATCAGCAAAAGCAATGCACATATCGACAATATCCAGTTACAGACTGTTGAATCAAATATAAATCCGTTGCCGTATACGTTGAAAATGGTATCGCATATTTTTATCGAGCCGCCTATGAGTGTGAATATCAGAGTAGGTATCCAGAGTTTTTTCAGTGTCATATCAAATCCTCCTTAATTTCTGTTTTCGATAGGTATGTATTTTTTATTCTTCACCATGGAACGATAGGCAGGACGGATAATTCTTCCGCCGTAAGCGGCTTCTTCAATGCGGTGGGCACACCAGCCCGCTATTCTTGAAACGGCAAAGATCGGTGTGAACAATTCGCTCGGTATACCAAGCATATCATAGACAAAGCCCGAATAAAAATCCACGTTGGCACATATCACTTTGGAACTTTTCTTGACATTCAGCATGACGTCAGGTGTGATCTTTTCCACTGTCTTATAAAGCTCATATTCTTTGAGCATATCTTTTTCCTTGGCAAGATTTTCGGCAGTACTTTTGAGTATCACTGCACGGGGATCGGAAAGCGTATAGATTGCATGACCAAAACCGTATATCAGCCCTGAACCATCGCCCTTTTCCTTTTTCACAACGCCCGAAAGGAAATTGTATATTTCTTCTTCATCGGACCAGTCTTTCACGGTTTCCTTGAGCTCCGTCATCATGGCACGCACTCTCAGATTGGCACCGCCGTGACGGGGACCTTTCAGAGAACCGATCGCCGCCGATATGGCCGAATAGGTATCCGTTCCCGAAGAGGAAAGCACCCTTGCCGAGAAAGTCGAGTTATTGCCGCCGCCGTGTTCGGCATGGAGGATCATGCACAGATCAAGCAGTTTTGCCTCCGAATCCGTGAAATGCATATCGGGACGCAATGCACGAAGAATGGATTCACTTGTTGAAAGCGAAAGATCGATCGGATGAAAGAACATACTGCCTTTGTCGAAAGCCCTCTTTTTCACCTGATAGGCATAGGTCATCGCCGTAGGCAGACAGGCTATCAGTTTGATCGACTGCTGCATGATATTTTCCAGTGAAATGTCATCGGGATTATCGTCAAATGAATACAGTGCCAGAACGGAACGTGCCATTTTATTCATGATGTCCTTTGACGGCGATTTCATGATCATGTCTTCAACGAAGTTGTCGGGAAGTTCACGCAGACTGCCAAGCGTATTTTTGAATTTTTCAAGCTGACTTTTTGTCGGCAGAGAACCGAACAGCAAAAGCCATGCCGTTTCTTCATAGCCGAAACGATTTTCTTTGATACAGGCATTGATGATATCATTGACATCAATGCCTCTGTAAGTCAGCTTGCCCTTGTCGGGCAGACGTTCACCGTCAGCCATCATGAAGCCGTGTACATTGCAGATATTTGTCAGCCCTGCCATCACGCCCGTACCGTCAGGATTCCTCAGACCACGCTTGACATTGTATGTCTGATAGTCCGAACTGTTGAAACCGTTATGACGGCGGTATTCCTCGCAAAGTTCGGCAAACTTCTGCGTT
>CAMHPW010000237.1 GCA_946187095.1 uncultured Clostridia bacterium
TTATCTGTGATGCTTCTTGTTTTTGTATTCTTCATCGGACTCACGTTGTCCGGATATAAAAATATCCCTTATTTTTGGATGAATTTATAAAAATAGTCACAGTTTTGTTACTTTTCTTGAAAAGCATTGATTTTTAGTATACGCTTTAGTTTAAAGTAGACTTGTTGCCGATTCTTTTGATTTGAGGTAACAAGTCTTTTTTCATGTCAAATTACAGGAGCTGATATCATGGAAAAAAACAAAATCATATTCTATACAACTCCCGCTCACGGGCATATCAATCCGGCTATGCATATAATCAGCAGTCTGATCCAGGAAGGCTATGACATCATTGCGTATTCCACTGAAGAATTCAGAAGTCTGATTGAAGGCAGTGGGGCTGAATTCCGCCTTTATAATACAGGCAGTATTCGCTTCGATACATCCGTCGGAAGTGAACTGCTGATCATGACAAAGCTGATCCTGCAGTTTACAAACCATGCCCTGCCTGCACTCCTTGCTGATGCCAGTGCAGAACAGCCTGTACTTATCATGCATGATACGCTTTCTCTGTGGGGAAAAATGACGGCGGATATTCTTGGCATTCCTGCTGTGTCCGTCAATACGTTCATCACTTCATACAGTATGAAAAGCAGGGCTTTCCGAATGTACACCAAAAATTTTGCATTATCGACAGCATTGCAGTTCTATGCCTTGCATGATATCAAAAAAGAACTCCGTATTCTTAAAAGAAATTACGGACTTGAAAAAACGGATATGATGAGTCTTTTGATGAACCATGAAAAGCTGAATATCTTCACTTATCCCCGATGTATGCATCCCGACGGCGATACTCTCGGAAAAGACTGCTTTTTTCCGGGAAATCCGTCCCGCCTTCGTCCTTTGAAAAAAGGCGATACTCTCAACAGCGATAAATTAATTTATGTTTCTCTGGGAACGGTATTCAATAAAAGCCTGTCATTTTATCGGGAACTTTTCAGGGATTTCAGCAAAGCGGAATATGACCTGCTAGTCTCATGCGGCAAAAACCTGAAGCGGATATCACTTTTGCCTCATGCGGAAAATATCGTGCTGACTTCTTTTGCAAATCAGAATGAAGTATTGAAACAGGCAAAATTATTCATCACGGCAGGAGGCATGAACAGTCTTTGTGAAGCGGCGGCGGCAGGCGTACCCTGTCTGATCGTTCCGCAACAGGGTGAACAGAAAATCAGTGCATTCATGGCTGAAAAATGCGGTCTTGGCAAAATAAGTCACGGCAGACTTTTTAAAGAAAGCTGTGATACTATTGATAATTTCAAAAGGAATGAAGAGACGATCAGTGAATTTTCTGCCGTGAAAATGAATGGATTGATATTATTATTAAAAACGTATATGAAGGGAGATATAACATGAAAAAAATATTGGTAACAGGTGCAACGGGATTTCTGGGAAAATACCTTGCCCCCGACCTTAAAAAAAGAGGCTGGGAAGTGCTTGCCTTGGGAAGAAATGAAAAAGCAGGTGCTGAACTTTCCAAAAAAGGTGTCACTTTCTGTCACGGAGATTTCACAAAGCCCGATGAATGTGAAAAATTCTTTGACGGCGTGGAATGTGTCATTCACGCAGGGGCATTGTCTACGGTATGGGGCAAATGGGAGGATTTTTATCATACCAATGTGCAGGGTACAAGAAATATATGCGAAATGTGCCTGAAACACGGCGTGAAAAGGCTTGTATATATTTCTTCACCAAGCGTTTATTCAGGTAAAAAAGACCGTTTTGACATACATGAAAATGACGTTGACAAGTCCAATGAACTCAATTATTATATCAAGTCAAAGATATTGGCGGAGGATATTATCAAAGAGTATCACGATAAGGGGCTTTATACGGTAGTGATCCGTCCGAGAGGACTGTTCGGAATAGGCGATACAAGTCTGATTCCCCGTGTACTGCGTGCCAATTCCAAAATAGGCATACCGCTTTTGAACGGCGGCAAAAATTACGTTGATATCACTCATGTCAAAAATGTTTCCCATGCCTGCTGTCTTGCGGCTGTCACGGAAGATATCAATGGTGAAGTCTTTAATATCACCAACGGTGAACCGATGGAATTTCGTGCAATCCTCGAACAGTTTCTTTCATCGATAGGCGAAAAACCGAAATATTTAAAACTGCCATTCGGATTACTTTACAGTGTGTCTGTCTTTTCAGAATGGCTTTACCGCACGTTTCATTTGAAGGGTGAGCCTATGCTGACAAAATATACAGTGTGTACGCTTGCCTTTTCGCAGACTCTGAATATCGAAAAGGCAAAACAAAAATTAGGCTATCAGCCTGTTATCAGTCTTTCGGAGGGGATCAATGAGTATGGAAAATGGTGGAAAGAAAATCACAAAAATTAAGCTGTATGCCTGCGGTTACTGTCAGAATGATTTAGGGATTGTTTTTCACGGACATCAAAAAGATATACGGAAATTTCCTGCCCTTGTCGTATATCTGAATCACAAAAAATACGGGAATATCCTTTTTGACACAGGTTACAGTGAATTGGTTTATCAGAATGGCTTTGTTTCAAAGATTTACAATACTTTGAACAAGACATTCGTGGAATCTGATGATGTCATCGATGTCAAACTTAAAAATGACGGCATTTCCCCTGACAGCGTGAAATATATTATCATTTCCCATGCACACCCCGACCATATCGGCGGATTGAACAGATTTTCGGGTTACAGGCTTATCACGACAAAAGAGGTTTTAGCCAAGATGAAAGCCAAAAAAACGCTTTCACTGACGTTTAAAAATATGCTGCCGCATGGAAAAATCCGTGTAAAGACCGTTGAACCGACAGGTGAAAAAACGATTTTCAGTGAATTTTTCAGTGAAGTGTATGATATATTCGGTGACGGTTCTGTGATGGGAGTACGCCTTGACGGTCATGCCGATGGTCAGATGGGAATATATATCCCTGAATACAAGCTGTTTTTTGCGGCAGATGCCTGCTGGGGAAAGGATATTCTTGAAGAAGTGCCGAAAATGAATCCCCTGCCGAGACTGATACAGGACGATTTTGAAAAATATTCCCGAACGGTCACGGCAATACAGAGATTTTCTTCCGCCAATCCCGATATTAAAATTATTTATTCACACGGCGGCATGGAGGCTTTTAACAGTTAAAACTATTTTATAAAAAGTTATAAAAATATGTTGACTTTTGTAATTTCAGAATGTTACAC
>CAMHPW010000238.1 GCA_946187095.1 uncultured Clostridia bacterium
CGTCATATACGCAAGAAATCCAAGCATTGCCGTACTTACATAATGACAGGTAAAACTCAACGGTCCACGCATAAAATGATTATTACTGTTGATATAAAAACTTATTTTGTCGGTAAACAATGCAGTCATATAAACCACCGCATTGATACCTGTCAGTATCCATAAAACAGTATGTCTTTTTCCGGAATCCAGAATGTAGAAAAACATCAGTATAATAAACGGTCTTACACAGTATCCATATACGGAAACTATCGTTCTGCCATATGGCATTGCAATATACTTAACAAGCGTATATTCCAACACATTCTGTACAACCAGACTTAACACCAATACCACAATCAACAGCATGATTTTTTTATGAGGTTTTTCGATATACGGATCTACGCCCACAGCGATTCCCAATCCGACTATCTGCAACAAAAGCGGAATCAAAATGATATATTCCGATTTCATGCTATATTAACTCCCTGCTTTTATTTACGCTGCCGGTGCAAGTGATTCCGCTGTATTACCGTAAGCCGTGAGCTTGAAATCGCCGTATATCGTTGTAAACTCATTCTTCATGGAAACTGTTTCCATTCCCATCTTGTCACACTCTTCCTTGAAAGAAGCAGCGACCTCTGTATCACCATGATCTCTGTCAGTGTCATCACAAAGCAGCATGAACGCTTTGCCGCCGTGCTGCATGACATACTGTCCCATTGCCAGATCGCCTGAACTGTTGCCGAATGCCAGAAGCGGAGATATTCCTATATCATTGATAATACTGACAACTTTGTTGAGTTTCAGATTCTTGAATTTCACTGTGCCGTCAAATATGATCTTTTCATCTGCCGAGGGTGTATAATCACGAGCCTTGACATCATCACCCCTGTTTTCTGAGTTAATGCCGAATCTTGTGCCTATCACCTGATAAGACGGAATATACTCGCCTAAAACATCACTTGACAATTCACGCAGCATATTGACCTCTGCACCGCTGTTGATATAAACCTTGAAACCGTTTTCCGTGAGATATTTCACAAGTGAAACCATCGGTTTATAGTAACCGTCGGCATAGGTCATATTTTCAAATCCCGCAACAGGCTCCGACATGAATTTGCGTATATATTCACGGTATTCCTCCACGGTAAAGCCCTTGAAGGCTTCTGCAATCATATCACCTGATGAACGGGGAGCTTTCGGCTTTTCGCCGCCGTTCAGAAGATATTCTTCCAGTGCCTCACAATAAGCCGCATCTTCTTCATTGCCCTTGTAGGTATTATCGTGAACAAGTCTGTGTATCATCAGACACTGGTCAACGTATGTCGGGAAAAGTTCTCCGTACAAAGTGCCGTCGGAATCAAATACGGCAGTTCTCTGTTCAGCAGGAACGAACTTATCCGACTTTTCATCTGTCACTTCCGATACAAAAGCCATAATCGACTTCATGGCAGGGGAATCCTCTGTCCAGTATTCAAACGCAGTTGTCTTATTTTCTGCCTGAACCGACTGCTGACTGCTGTCGGAAACAACTGTTTCAGCTTTACTTTCTGCGTTTTCCGCATTGCCGCAGGCTGCAGCAGAAAGGGCAAGCACCGCTGCCATAATAAACGCTATCAATTTCTTTTTCATATCATTTTTCTCCTCACTTAATGATTTATTTTTGTCAAAAAATCTGTCAGTCTGTTCTGAAAGTCCCGGATCACATTCCCAATGCGTCCATCATCTGTTTCAGCCCCGACATGATCTGTTTTGCAAGAACATCTCTGTCTGCACTGAGTTTTCTGTCGGTTTTCATAATGCCGTATAAAAATTTGACAGTGCCGAAAAACTTCATGCGGAACATCAGTCCGCTTACTTCCTTTTCGTCCATTCCCTCAAAGTAAACCTCCTTGAACTTTTTCCAATATCTTTTGGATTCGTCCGCATTCATGCCCAATACCCACATGGATACCTCATCAGAAGAAGATGTCAGCTCATGTGTCGTGTACATTCCCGCAAAATCAACGGCAGGATCGCCTACACACGCATCATCCACATCTATCAAAAGAAGTTCATCTCCCTGTACCATGATGTTATTGGAATGGAAATCTTCATGCACAAACGTATTTCTCTTTACGGCGATCTTATCAACGGCATTCTTTATCCTTTCGGCATCTTCTTTTGAAATTTTATCTTCCACGGTCTTTACCCAGTATTTTACCGATTCGCCTGCCTGTTGGAAAACGCCCTCCTCAAATTCGGTCGAATGCAGTTTTTTCAGAAGTCTGGCAGCCTTTTCAGCCCAATACTCTGCCTTTTCGGGTTCGGAATGTATCGTTCTGCCGAGAGTCTTGACATTCAGCAATTCATAAACCACTCCGTAGCAGTTACCCGATTTTACCACATCATAAGAGATGGCACACGGAATATTATGCAAAAATACCGTCTGTGCCGTTTCCCTGCTTTTTCTGACATAATCGAGAGTTCTCCCTTCGCTGAATACTTTTACGATAGTTTCGTCATCAATGCGGTAAACAGAACCGTTTCCGCCTTTTCCGATCAGCTCACAGCCCTCTGTCGATATTTCACGAAGGGCACGGCTGACATTCAGTATCTGAGTAAAGCCCGTCACATCAAATATCTCATAGACATCACTGCTGACATTGATGATTTCAGGCTTGCCGACTTCCTTTGCAAGTTTCAGGAGTACACGCAGTCCTGCACTGGAAATATATTCCAATCCTGCCGCATCGATCAAAAGCGGCTTTTCCTGCATCAATTCCTTTTCAAATGCCGCTGCATTCGTTGAATCCATTTTTCCTTTTAACTGATACAATTCAATCTCTCCCCGGTTATCATTTTACGGTACCAACACATTGTAACATACTATGTCCAACTAATATCCAACAAATGTACATCAAAACTGCGTCAAAAATAAAATTTCTCCCTTTTTAACAATAAATCATTTTTTTCACTTGTACAATTTGATCCAAATGAACAAAAAATCCCCCGACAGAGTCATTTTACTCTGCCGGGAGAAAAATATCAGTCTTTTTTCTTCGGCTTCTGTATTACCATAAGTATATACACAACAATGCCGACAGGTACAGCCACACTGTGATAAAAACCGAACTGATATGTATTTGACATGACAAGGCAGAAAATCCAGTCAAAAAGATTGTATAATACTATAACAATTACAAGAAAGATAATACCATATACTATAAATGAGCAACTTTCAAATTTGCTCATT
>CAMHPW010000239.1 GCA_946187095.1 uncultured Clostridia bacterium
GTTTGCATTGATGTTTATATGGATCATATTCATACTTGGTGCTATGGCATATTTCGCCAATAAGCCTCCCCAAGAAAATGCCACTGTCATTGTATTGGGCTGTCAGGTCAGGGGATATAATCCGAGTCTTTTGCTGAAAAAACGCATTGAAACGGCTTTTGCCTATCTCAAAGCGAATCCCGATGCAAAATGCATTGCCTCAGGCGGTCAGGGCAGTGATGAAAATATCAGTGAAGCCGAATGTATCAAAGAATATCTCGTTGACATGGGCATTGATAAAAGCAGAATCTATATTGAAGATAAATCCGTCAATACCAATGAAAATATCAAATTTTCGGCTGAGATAATCAAAAAGAACGGTCTGAGTGAAAATATGGCAATTGTAACGGACGGATTCCATGAAATGCGGGCGGCAATCATTGCCAAACGTCTTGGATATGAATGCGGTGCTGTTTCTTCAAAAACGCCGATCAGATATGCTTCGGCGTTTACAACCCGTGAAGTCATCGCATTGACGGCAACTTTGATTCTCAACAGATAAAGGGTGATTGGAATTGAAAAAAAGATTGTTTTTATCTGTATTGGCAGTCACACTGATGACGGCTGTGATCGCTGTGCCTGCCGTCAGTTCACGTTTTTCCGATAATGATGATATCCGGACAAGCGACAGCGTTTCAAAAGCACCTGTCGTGATCGTTACCCCTCCCCCTAAAAATGAAACCGAACCTCAAAAGGAAACCATTCCGAAATCGGATGCCAATGTCAATTTTATCGTGGAACTTTCCGCCGAACCGCTGATTGATACCGTTATCTCAGGCGGCAAATATAAAAATGTATCAGAACTCATTCTTTCGGGTGACTGCAAAAATATCCTTGACAGCATGAAAAAAAATCAGGCTGTCGTCAAGGCAAGCATTCAGAAGCTCATTCCAAAATCAGACTTTTCCCAAAGCCATACTTATTGTGCGGTTTTCAACGGCTTTTCCGTGAAAGCCCCCTCAAGTGCCAAAGAGAAAATCGAAAAGATCAACGGCGTTAAAAAAGTCTATACCGACAACACGGTATTATATGAACAGGATATTTCCGGCATTGTCGCAAGCACGGAAAATATTTCACGGCAGCAGTTACAGCTTTTAAACGATTCACCCGACCTTGACGGGCAAAATACTCTTATCACCGTCATTGACAGTGAATTCAACATCACGCACAGTGCCTTTTCCGTACAGCCGACTGTCCCGAAATATAACAGTGACACGATAAAGAATATTTTTGATACAGTGAATTTCAGCGTTGAAAAAAACTGCAAATTTGAAGATATCTTTAAAAGCAGTAAAATTATATATGCCTATGATTACGCTGATGACGATACCGATACAAAAGAAGATTTTTCTCACGGTACTCCCACGGCTGCCCTGATCGGCGGAAATGATGAGAATTTCAGAGGCGTTGCCTGTGATTCTCAGCTTGCCTTCATGAAAGTATGCGGCAGTGACGGCGTTGCACATACCGATAAGATTCTTGCCGCCCTTGATGACTCTGCCAAACTCGGTACGGATATTATCAATATGAGTCTTGGAAATGCAGATATCTCCGATATATTCCAAACTCCTCTTGATAAGCTTGCCCAAACGGGCATTGTCATTGTCTGCCCCTGCGGAAATGACGGCAATCAGAAGATATATTCCTATGATACAGATTACAGCACTCTCAATCATATTTCAGGCTATGACAGTGTCATTTCCGTTGCTTCCTCGACAAATCCGCTGATATCCGCCCATTATCTCACCGCTGACGGCAATATATTTCTTTACAGCGATATCGGAAATGAACTGCCGTTCACGGAACTCCCCTATGAAAACAGGGATTATATCTTTCTCGAAAAAGATGATAACGGTGAATACGATTTTTCACAGGCGGAAAATAAAATTGCCGTCATAGAAACGGAATTTTCCGAAATACAGCACCATGCACAGCAGGCTTATTTTGCAGGCGTATCTGCCCTTGCCGTCATCGACAGCGGCAATTTTGAAAATGACAGATATCTTTCCATGGAAACCAAAAGTATTCCCGTCATAGCCGTTGATGACGATTATACCGACTATTTTGCGGAATATACCGAAGGTACCCTTGTCATTCCCGAAAATGCGGTTTTAGCCGACAGCGTAAAGGGAAATGTCATGTCGGATTTTTCCTCATGGGGTGTCACGGCTGATTTGCGATTAAAGCCTGAAATCACTTCCGTCGGCGAAAATGTCTTTTCGGCAGAATCGGGCGGCGGTTACGGCTATCTGTCGGGCACTTCTTTTTCCTCTGCACTCGTTTCGGGCACTTATGCCGTTATATTCCGGCATTTAAGGCAATACGAATGGTTCAATGCCCTTTCCCCTGCCGAACAGGCAAAAACAGTCACCTGTTTTATCATGAGCAATGCCGAACCCGTCAAAGAATACGACTATGAAAATAATGAACTCCTGTATATTTCCCCCAGAAAGCAGGGAGCAGGACGTGTTGACATTGAAAGTGTCATTCAGTCGGGGGGCTATCTCTTTACGGAAAACGGCTTGCCTAAGGCAAGTATCCGTGATATCACCGACGGCAAATTCACCTTTTCTTTCAGCATAAAGAACATTTCCGCCGAAACACAGATTTTTTCATTCAGTCACTACATTTCCACAGATAAATATCAAGTCAGTGACGGCAGGACAATCAACACCCGTCAGCCGTATTCCCTGAAAGATTTTTCGGAAGTCAGATATTTCCTTGACGGCGAAGAAATCACGGAAATCGGACTTGCCGAAGATCAGCAGGCGGATATTTCCGTTGAAATCGAACTTCATGCCGATGAATTCAAGGAATTTTTCCCGAATGGCTTCTTTGCGGACGGCTATATCGTATTGGAGAATGAAGCAGGCAGAACACTGAATTTTCCTTTCACGGCATTCACGGGCGAATGGGACAAAATCAACCCATTTTATGAAGAACTCAACACGGAAGAAAATCATCTTGTTTCCGTTGACTACAATGCAGACAGTGAACCTGTCAGACTCAACGGCTATATGTCCAAGAATATGACAGGCAATTTCTATGAGATCGCTCAGATGAAAAATTCCTATATCCTGCCGAATTTCAGGCTGATGCGTGATGTGTATGACTTTACCGTGACGGTTTCCGACAATGACGGAAAATTCCTGTTTTCAAGGAATTTC
>CAMHPW010000240.1 GCA_946187095.1 uncultured Clostridia bacterium
CCGGCCGGAACAGTACTGGTAAAGGTCGCACTGGACCTTCTCCATCACGATCCGGCGCTTTCCGTCCACCGCCTCAACGATATCCGAAATGCCGTATTCCTCCAGGGTGTTTTTCAGGAGCGTGATTCCGGCATAAAGATCCCGGGCCGGAGCAGCCAGATCGTGAAGAATCACGGTACGTCTTTCATAAAAGCTGATATCAATTGTCAATTATTTATAAAGGGGGAATTTATCGCATATCTCATTGACACCCTGACGGATAATGTCTTTATTATTGTCAAAGTCGTTGAGAGCGAGGGAGATATATTCAGCGATCTTGTCCATTTCTTCTGTGCCGAAGCCTCTTGTAGTCACGGCAGGAGTACCCAGACGCACACCGCTTGTGACAAACGGACTTCTCTTTTCATTGGGAACGGTATTTTTATTGGCTGTGATCTGCACTTCATCAAGACGGTGTTCCAGTTCTTTTCCTGTTACTTCACTGTCTGTCAGATCAAGAAGCATCACATGGTTATCCGTACCGCCTGAAACGAGCTTGCAGCCCCTCTTGGTAAGACCGTCTGCAAGAGCCTGTGCGTTTTTCACGATATTTTCACCGTATGTTTTGAATTCGGGCTTGAGGGCTTCGCCAAGGCATACAGCTTTGGCTGCGATAACGTGCATGAGAGGACCGCCCTGTGTTCCGGGGAATACGGCACTGTTGATCTTCTTTCCGTATTCTTCACTGCAGAGGATCATACCGCCACGGGGACCTCTGAGCGTCTTGTGAGTAGTGGTGGTAACGAAATGGGCATAGGGAACGGGATTGGGATGAACCCCTGCTGCAACGAGTCCGGCAATATGAGCCATATCTACCATGAGATAGGCACCGCAGGCATCGGCGATTTCTCTGAAACGCCTGAAATCAATGATCCTGGGATAAGCACTTGCACCGCAGACGATCATTTTTGGCTTGTGCTGCATGGCAAGTTCATATACTTTATCATAATCGATTCTGTGAGTCACGGGATCGACACCGTAGGAAACGAAATTGAAATATTTGCCTGAAATATTGACAGGTGAACCGTGAGTCAGATGACCGCCTTCGGAAAGCGTCATGCCCATGACGGTATCACCGGGCTGGAGCATGGCGAAATATACGGCTGTATTGGCCTGTGCACCGGAGTGGGGCTGTACATTGGCAAACTCTGCACCAAAGAGTTCACACGCTCTCTTGATGGCGATACTCTCTACTACGTCAACGTACTGACAGCCGCCGTAATATCTTTTGCCGGGATAGCCCTCGGCATACTTGTTGGTAAGTACACTTCCCATAGCAGCCATGACAGCAGGGGAAACGATATTTTCCGAAGCGATCAGTTCAATATTTCTCTGCTGTCTTGCCAGCTCATCGTTCATGGCATCGGCAACGTCCTTATCATATTTGCCGATAAAGCCGATTGAATCCATCAGATCATTATACATTGGAAAAACCTCTTTTCAAAAAAATTTCCTTTACATTATACACTATCTTTTGATTGATTTCAACAATTTTATTTGATATCCGGCAGATTTACAGCATCATCTGAACGGTTCTCAGAACGCCGACACATATAAAGACCGATATGGAAGTCAGCGAAAATATCCCTGCGGATAAAGCGGTGATACAGGTGACGATTCTGGATAATGCCGATTTTCCGGCAGAGAGATGCTTCAGTCCGAGTCCGATGAATGCTGCACCGACCAGTATCAGCGGCATGGCATAGCGGATATGTTCCGTGCAGGTGTAGGGATATCCGATACAGAACCATTCATAAGAAAACAGATATGTCACATATGTTACGCCCCAAAATACTTTCCAAACGGGTGCAAGTGTATTTTTTTTGCACATAACGTATATCATCAGGACAAGGGCACAGGCGGCAGTGATGAGCGTTGAAAACAGCAGGGCATATCCTGCCGTCTCACCGATTGCGAATCTGATCATGCCTTCTTCGGAAGCGGAAGTTTTGAGCAGGGCGATCAGCGGATTGTATTCATTGAAATTATCATCGTATTCTATGAGATTGAAGTAGGGATTCATGAACTGATACGGTCTGAAATCGAATAGTCTTGTGATGATATCCTGCGGGATATGCTGTGCCGGAATATTGCTTTCGGGAACGTATCCCAGCGGTACACCGAACCGTATCAGATTTCTCAGACTCCAGTACAGCGACAGAGGTGCGGCAACTGCCAGAAATGCAAGCATTTGTCCGATATATTTTCCGAATGTCCTGTATTCTTTGCTTTTAAGGCTTTTGAGCAGGGCATATATCAATATCACGGCAATGGGAGGTGCGATGAGTGACACGGACATTTTGGAAAGCATTCCCAAACCGAAACACAGGGCGATTTTCAGGATATTTCTGACCGCAGGGTTTTTATGCCATCTCAGCGTACAGAGAATACACAGGAATATAAACATGACGGAGAGCATATCGTTGTTGATAAAGCCGCCGACATATACAAATGCAGGTGAAAAGGCAATGACAGACGTTGCACATATCACGGGCAGCTTTTTCAGTTTCATTTCTTTGAAGATAAAATAGGAACAGGTTGTCGTGATCATGCTGTAAAGCAGTGTCGGATACTGGAGATTGTTGATGGCTGTCACCAGATCGACACCGCACAATGTCTGCAGCTTTAACAGAAATGCCTCTATCAGATGATGCAGGGGCGGATGATAGTACTGCCATTTTTCACGGGGATCGAATTGTGCCGGGATCAGATGATGGTTATAAAGATATTCAATATATCCCATGTGACCGTTGCCTGTCGAGAAAAAAGAATAGTTATCCCACTGGGCAATATTGAATTTTGATGACATCATATAAAAAAGGTGAACAAAGCTGCTCAAAAGCAGTATGGCAAATATGATCCTTTTTTCACACCATTTTTTTTTCAGACTGACAACGGCAGCATACAGGAACAGACCGCCTGTCAGAAAAAAAAACGGTATCATCTCATTTCTTGAATGAATTGCCGGATTGCTTTTCACATGGTCAAAGGTGTATATCATGATGATTCCCATGACGACTCCGCCAAGCATATAAAATATGGATACTCTCTTTTTTTCGGGAATCTTTCTGGTTTTTTCCTTTTTCCGTGCAAAAAGATAAAGGTGTTAGTCGGAAAAAATGGGCTTTTAGGTATTCCAAAATCGAAAAGTGTG
>CAMHPW010000241.1 GCA_946187095.1 uncultured Clostridia bacterium
CTACACTCTTTCCCTACACGACGCTCTTCCGATCTGATGCAGAGAAAAAGTATGCTGAGATCGCAGAAACATATAAAGTGGAAGTCGAGAAAGTAAAGGATGTCTTTGCAGCAAAGGATATCAAGACGGATATCGCTGTCGGAAAGGCATTTGAATTGGTAAAGGAATCCGCTGTTGCCGTTGAAAAGAAAGAGGAAGCAGCAGAATAATTTGATTATCCAAAAGAAAAAAGGTCAATGATAGATACAGGGGAGGTTTTTTGTATGGCAACGATACCTTATGTAATTGAACAGACAAACCGTGGTGAGCGTTCTTATGACATCTATTCAAGACTGCTCAACGACAGGATCATTATGCTGACCGAAGAAGTCAATAATGTAACGGCAAGTCTGATAGTGGCACAGCTTTTGTATCTGGAGGGACAGGATTCTTCCAAAGATATCAGCCTGTATATCAACAGTCCGGGCGGTTCTGTCACAGACGGCATGGCAATTTATGACACCATGCAGTATATCAAGTGTGATGTTTCAACGATATGCATGGGCATGGCGGCAAGCATGGGAGCATTTTTGCTTGCGGCAGGCACAAAGGGAAAGAGATTTGCCCTTCCGAACAGTGATATCATGATACATCAGCCCAGCGGCGGTGCACAGGGACAGGCAACGGATATCATGATCCACGCTGACCATATCATACAGACAAAGAAGAAACTCAACATGATACTTGCCGAAAAGACGGGACAGCCCCTTGAAGTGATCGCAAGGGATACGGAACGTGACAACTTCATGACAGCACAGCAGGCATTGGAATACGGTCTGATCGATAAGGTCATAACACAACGATAAGGAGCTGTGAAGATGTCCAAAGAAGAGATACGCTGTTCTTTCTGCGGAAAGACTCAGAATCTTGTCAATAAAATGATACAGGGATCAGGGGTATATATATGTGACGAATGTGTGAAACTCTGTATGTCGATTATAGATCCCGATGAAGAACCTGATTTCAAAGAGGAAATAAGACAAGAGGAATCTTTCAAAAGTATGGATGAGCTTCCAAAACCGCAGGAGATCAAGGAAAAACTGGATGAATATGTCATCGGTCAGGAAGAAGCAAAGATATCGCTTTCCGTGGCTGTATACAATCATTACAAGAGGATCAACTATCCCGATGATGACGGCGTTGCCCTGAACAAGAGCAATATACTCATGCTGGGACCGTCAGGTGTGGGAAAGACGCTTCTTGCACAGACACTTGCAAAAATATTGGATGTACCGTTTGCAATAGCCGATGCAACGACTCTGACGGAAGCAGGCTATGTCGGCGAAGATGTCGAAAACATACTGCTGCGTCTGATACAGGCGGCAGACTATGATATAGAACGTGCCCAGCGTGGCATCATCTATGTTGACGAGATAGACAAGATCGCAAGAAAATCCGAAAATCCGTCCATCACCCGTGATGTCAGCGGAGAGGGCGTACAGCAGGCACTTCTCAAGATCGTGGAAGGCACTGTTTCCAATGTTCCCCCGCAGGGAGGCAGAAAGCATCCCCAGCAGGAATTCATACAGGTGAATACATCCAATATCCTGTTCATATGCGGCGGTGCGTTTGACGGTCTTGAAAAGAATGTTGAAAAAAGAATGGATTCTTCCAGTCTTGGCTTCAATGCGGAGATAAAGACAAAAACAGAGCTTGATACAACGAGCTGGATGTCCGAGGTCATTCCGCAGGACTTGGTGAAATTCGGTCTGATCCCCGAACTGGTAGGCAGACTGCCCGTGATCACGGCACTCAACGGACTGGATGAAGCGGCACTTGTCAGGATTCTGAAAGAGCCGAAGGATGCCCTTGTCAAGCAGTATGAAAAGCTGTTTGCCCTTGACGGCGTTGAATTGGAATTTGAAGAGGAAGCTCTGACAGAAATCGCTAAAAAGGCGATAGAACGTCATACAGGAGCAAGAGGACTTCGTGCCATCATGGAGGATATTCTCAAAAAGCTCATGTTTGAAGTGCCGTCAGATGAATCTGTTTCCAAGATAACCATCACAGCCGATACTGTCAATAAAAAAAGTGAACCTGAATTCGAGCGTTCAGGCAGAAAAAAGAGGATTCTCAAAAAGAATATCCCCGAAGATACAAAGCCTAAAAAACGCAAGAAATTCGGCAGATAAAGTAAAAAGGACATGACGAAAAGTCATGTCCTTTTTTTGACGTTCACAAGAAATACACCCGAACATACAAGCAAAAGCGATATTAAATTTGTTGCAGTGAAAATATTTTCATTCAGGAAAATTCCCGACCACATTGTGCCAAATACGGGAATAAACAGATTGAAAACGGCAATTTTGCTGACAGGATTATGAAATAACAGCATTGTCCAGAGCATAAAGGCGATTCCTGCCATGAAAGCAAGATACAGCAGTATCAGAATACACTGTATGTTATGAAAAACAAGTTTGCCGCCAAAGGCAAGACCTGTTATTATCAATGCCGAACCGCCGAAAGTCAACTGCCAGCCCGAAATCTGCATGGGATTTCTGTTGGAAGCAATTTTCTTGCTGATGACATTCCCGAAAGCCCCTGATAAATTGGATAAAATGACAAGTCCGTCGCCAATGAAAGAGAATCCGCTCAAGTCACCGCCCGACAGGGTGATGACAGCAATTCCCGAAATGCCGACAAGACAGCCGATGATTTTCTTTAAAGTGAGTTTGTCGGATTGGAAGAAAACAGCGGATAATATCACCGAACCGAAAGCCGCCACAGACGTTAAAAGCGAGGATTTCGTACCCGAAACATTCAGCAGACCTATATATAATAACAAATACTGCATGAAAGTCTGAAAAAATCCGAGGATTCCAATGGGGAAAATATCTTTTTTGTGAATGACCATTTCTTTTGGTTTGCAGATAAAGCCTATTGTAAGGACGATCAAGCCTGCAAGGGCAAATCTTGCCCCTGCAAATATCAGTATTGAGGGTGTATTTGTGGCTTGTATCCCAAAAAGCCGATAGCCGATTTTAATGGCAGGAAAAGCCGTACCCCATAATATCGTACAAAAAAGAGCAATTCCCGATACAATAAATATATTTGTTATTAGTTTATCTTCATCTTCTATAGACATATCTTCACTTTCTAACTCATCAACACTCTTTTGTTTAATTTGTTTCTC
>CAMHPW010000242.1 GCA_946187095.1 uncultured Clostridia bacterium
ATATGTTCTACTGCCTTGTCGATCTCTTCACGGCGGGTTTTTAAAAGCATATTTCTCTTTTCAAGCTCACTTTTACTCTGATGTGCCTTTAAGAGTTTGGCTGACTGTTCCTCAATGAGAAAACGTGCATTTTCTGTAATTTCCTTTGCCTTTTTCCCGGCATTTTCGAGAATCTCGTTACAGACGGCATCATTCTCTTTATTGATGGCGGCTATCTTTTCATCACACTCATGATAAATTTCGGCAATAATTTTTTCACCTTTGCTCATATCATGCACACCCTTAAATTAAAATTTCATGCCGGGTACGGAGATAACTGTAAGCAGGGAAACGATGAATGCAAAGAGAGCATAGATTTCAACCAGCGTAACAGATACCATCGCTTTTGAGAAGTTCTTGTCGTCTTTCGCACAAAGACCGATACCTGCAACAGCGGCTCTGCCCTGAGCGATACCCGAAACAAGACCGCCGATACCGATTGCCAATGAAGCACCGAGATAAGCAAGACCCTGTTCGGTTGTAACAACGTCACCGCCGCCGAGTACGCCTGCATAGATGAGCATCAAAAAGCCTACGATAAAGCCGTAAAGTCCCTGTGTACCGGGGAGAAGTGTCAGAACGAGCATTTTACCGAACATGGAAGAATCTTCGGAGAGAACTCCCATAGAAGCCTGTGCAGCAGCACCAACGCCCTTTACAGAGCCGATACCTGCTAAAACTGTAGCAATTGCGATACCGAGAATTGTGAATATCATACCCATAATAAATTTACCTCCAATTATTTATTCATCAGTATTTTTGATTTTAAAGTTTTTGGTTTTTGCGGAGAATGCCTCAAAGGGCTTTCCGCCGCCCTCATAGAATTTGCTGAACATCTCGACATACTGCAAACGCATGGTATGAACGTATGAACCGAGAACATTCAAGCCGATCGTCACGGCATGACCGACGATAAAAACGACTGCCATGCAGATAACGCCAAATACGCTTGTACCAAAGAGAGTGGACAGCATATTGAAAACCTGTGCCATAACGCCTGTGGTAAGACCTAAAGCCATGAGTCTTGAATAACTCAATAAGTCGCTCACATAGCTTGTAATGTCATAAAGAGAAGCAACACCGCCGATGAGTTTTCCGAAAATGCCTTTTTTACTGCGTCCCTGCGTCAGAATCAGACCGACTACACAAGCAATGGAAATGCCTGTGCCGATATATGTAAGCGTCTGACCGAAAGCCATTCCTGCCGCAAGAATGGCAAGACCTGTTAAAAGCAACATCCATAAGCCTGTATCGAAAAATGCCTCTGCATATTTCTTTTGTCTGAAACAAACATAGAATTTACAGCCCATTCCGACAAGGACATGAATCAATCCGAATGCAATCGACATTATCATGATAAATAAAGCATCTTTTTGAGTGTCCAGCATCCACGGCATGATCTGTTTCATTGTGATGTTACTGCCCGTGAAAGTATTGTAAAATACGGCGATAGCATCACCGAAGAAACTTCCGAAAACAAGTCCCCAAATGATAGTAGAGATTCCGCAGTACTGGAACAATTTCAGATTGTTTCTCATGGATTTGTCGGGCTTGAGAACTTTCAAGCCAATAGCCGTTGCGATCACAAGTAAAAGTCCGTAGCCTGCATCGGAGAACATCATGCCGAAAAACCAGTAAAAGAAAAATGCCAGCACAGGTGTCGGATCGATATCCTCTTTTGACGGTGAGGCGTACATTGTAACAATGCTTTGTGCAGGCTCTGCAAATTTGTTGTTTTTGAGCTTAACGGGAGCATCATCGCCTGCCTCTTCAAATTCTATGACAGCTGACGGCACTTTTTTACAGATTTCTTCTAATTTGCCGCAGTCATCTTCGGGGATATAGCCGTTTAATACAAAAACGTGTTCCGTCTGGTCAAGTTCGGAGATGACTCTGTATTTTTCTGCACGGAGATGAAAATAATCCTGTGTATCACGGATTGCCTCACGGTAATCCGCATAACCTGCAATTTGCTCTCTGAGGTCATCATTTTTATCTCTCAAATCGTTGCTTTTCTTTGCAAGCCGTTTTGCTTTGTCAAGGGGGATTTTTGAAGTAGGATTGAGCGGTCTTGAAAAGCCGATACTTCTCAAAGTCAGTTCCGCCTGTTCCTTCTGCCTTTTGGGAGTGAATACAACGATACTCGTGACATTGGAAGAAGAATAGATGACTTCGAGTTCAAATACGAGTTCGGGGCATTTTTCCGCTAAAGTTTCAGTTAAAAGCTGTTCGTCATACTGTTTGGGCAAAGTACCGATAAATACCGCCATCGAATTGGTATCGCCTGTATTCAGGGGGATATCCAATTTTTTCCAGACTTCTAATTGAGCGGTAAGGGTTCGTATTCGTGCCTGTTCAGCGATGTTGTCGGTTATCTGTTCATCAAGACGGCATATTTTTCCGCAGATCCCGATAATTTTCGCCGCCTGAACGGCAATATCGCCTATTTCGTCGGCATCGATCTCACGCCTGCCTTTGAAGCTGTCAAGCAAGCCCTTCTTTTCGGGGGCGGCATTGGAAAGGATTTTCAAAGCCTTGTCTGTGAGGTCGGCATTTTTTTCAAACTGTTTGAGCTGTGCAGAGGTGTCAGCCCTTGCAAAGCCGTCCTGTACGTCATCACTGTGCCTTACATGAATCAGTGCAGAATCCTGCAAATGTTCAAGAAGTCTTTTTCTGTCATGTTTGAGGGCGATGATCCTTACTGCTTTCATTTTGAGTTTTGACAAATCATAATCACCACACTTTAATTAAATTTGTTTTGCTGTTCAAGCGGTCAGCATTTCAATCACGAGCCGAGTTACTCTGTCAAGATTTTTTGCAGCCGCTGCCGAAATTTCATCACATTCTTTTTTAGTTTTCTGTTTATCCTTTTCAAGCTGACGCTTACTGCTGCCCGAAATTGCCTGTTTATCGTCCTTGAGCATTTTATCGGTCTGCTTTTCGGCATTTTCAACGATTTCTCTTGCCTCAAGAATGGCAGACTGTTTTTTATCTTCCGCCTTTTTTCTGGCATCGGACTCTTTTTGTTTACATTCCTTTTCGGCATCGAGAACTGCCTTGATAAGCTCACTCGCCATAATAATATCTCATCTGCGATTCTGATTAACTCATCTTTGTTTGCTGAA
>CAMHPW010000243.1 GCA_946187095.1 uncultured Clostridia bacterium
TTTGTGTTATAATATTCCGAGATATTTTTTATACGGCAACCGTACTGCCTGTTGTTTTAAATACTTGATTCTGTACGGAGAAATGGCGGTTTTTTGATATGACACAATTGTGTTACGGGTGCATGAAGGAAAATAACGGTGAACAGACATGCCCTCACTGCGGCTTTGATAAAAATTATGAACAGACTGTCCCCTATCTTCCGCTCGGCACCAAACTCCAGAATGAAAATTACATCATCGGAAAGAAAATGGCGAGCAATGCCGAAGGAGCAAAGTATATCGCTTACAGCAATACCATGCATTCGCCTGTGATCATCAGCGAATTCATGCCTGCCGGCATCGGCGGACGCTCCAAAAGCAGAAATACTGTCATTGTCAAAAGCGACTATGACAAACAGTATACCCAGCTCCATGAGGATTTCCTGAAATACTACCGGAACATTGCAAGACTGCGTGACCTCAAGACGATCACCCCTATATTCGATATCTTCAGCGAGAACAATACTTCCTATGTCGTGGAAGAAGCCTATGAATCCATTCCTTTCACGGAGTATCTCGAAAGGCGTGGCGGCAGCATTGAATGGAGCGTGGCAAGACCTCTGTTCATGCCTCTTGTTTCCGCTATGTCATCCCTGCATGAAGCTGAAACAGGTCACTATGCCATCTCCCCTTCCAATCTCGTCGTGACTGCCGACGGCAAACTCAGACTCAAGGGCTTTGCCATCGCCGATATCAGAAGATCGGGCGGTTTCTTTGAACCTGAACTGATCAGCGGCTGTTCCGCTCCCGAACAGTACAGGGAAAACGGTGTCCTTACTGAAGCCACTGATGTCTACGGACTGACCGCCACTTTATTCTATGCCCTGACAGGCAATATGCCTGAAAGTGCCAATACCCGTAAGCCTGAAGGCAAGCTGTCCATTCCCACAGCGGTTTTCAAAAAGCTCCCCCCGCATATTGTCAGTGCTCTCTCCAAGGGCCTGCAGGTGAGCACTTCCGAAAGAATACAGACATTTGAAGAACTCCGCACACAGCTCTCTGCTGCTCCTGCGGTCAAAGCTATACAGAATGAGGCGAACAGAAACGAAATGAAAAAACAAACCGTACAGCGTTATGCTCCCAAAAGAAGAGAAGGTGTCCCCGGCTATGTCTGGGGCATTACGGGCGTTCTTGCCATCATGCTCATATTCCTCGTTGTCGGCACTTACTGGATTCAGACCAATCCTGAATTCATCAGTAAAATGCTCGGCAACACGGAAGAAGAACAAGTGTCCGGCAGCGAAACTTCTGATGACAATCCCTATCTCATCAAGATTCCCAATCTGATCGGTCAGAATTACGAAGATATCGCCGCTATGCAGAATGAAGACTCCAATTATATCGTCATCAAAGCCAATGAAGAAACTTTTGATGACCATAAAGAAGGCACGATCGTCAAGCAAAGTCCCGTTGCCGGTGTCAGTGCCGAAAAGGGCGTTACGGTAGTCGTTACCGTCAGCATGGGCTCTCCTCAGCGTGAACTTCCTGCCATCAGCGGTCAGACTCTCGAAGCCGCTGTTGAGGCTCTCGGTCAGCAGGGCTTTATCGCTTCGGGTACATACGTTGCAAGCGATACCGTTGAAGAAGGCAAGGTCATCGGCTACGAAAACTACAATGCAGGTGACAAGGCTCCCTACGGCTCCAAGATCATCATCAGCATCAGTCAGGGACCGGAAGAAAATTGAAAATCGACACTGACAGTTACCATAAAAAAACGGTACGGAATCCTTCAAAATTCCGTACCTGCTTTTTTATGAAAAATATACTGTTTCTTCTTCGGGGGCTTCGGCAGATTTTACATCAGTCACATAAAACATCGGTCCGATCTCTCCGCCGAACATGGCATCCTTCATGGCTTTCACCTTTGCCGTCACGGTATACCAGCCTTTATTCGCAAGCGTTGAAGCACTGTTCCATTTACACAAAAAGCCCACATACCTGATATCCTCGACACAGCAGGTCATTGCAAAGCGTCCGCCTACAAACGTGTCTTTGGGCATTCTTCCGCTCTTTGCCACCAATGCCTTGAATCTGATCGTCTTGCCGTCATAATTCACGGGCTTGTCCATCACATCCATATACAGCAGTCCGAAATCCGTGTCCTTCACTTCGATCACATCTGCATTCACATCAAACGGCAGCGGATCAGCGATCTGATCATCCTCCACTGAACCGTCTGTATGCTCATAAATAATATTCGCACGCCTGTTGATCGCCCTGACGATCTTGTGCAGAGCCATTTTATCGATCTTATCCGAATATCTGTTGAATGCTACCAGCTCCGTGATATTGATCTTGTCATAGACAAGCTGACGCATATTGCTGTTATACATCTCAAACGTATTGGAATCCGCCATCATCATGATCTGATAGATCTGCCAGTTTTCAGGCAATGCCTTTCCCAGCACATCCATAAGCCACATTCCGTTGTACTCTATCATGACTCTTTCCGCACGGCTCTTTTTCAGGGCATTTTCCAGAAATGCCGCTGTTAACTGTTCCTGCTCGTCAACGGTCACTACTGTTACGTTTTTGCCGCCTCTGTATCTGGAAGTGTCCAGTTCCTCTTCGCCTTCTTCACAGAGAATCACAAGCGTTTTATCGCCGTTCTGAAAGCGTGGATCGCAAAGCGTATCATGTATGAATTTCGTCTTGCCGCTGTCCAGAAATCCCAGAAACAAATAGACGGGTATCGGTTTTTTTGCCATACGCTCACCCCTTATGCCAACTTAAAGAGCTTTTCAAGCTCAGCTTCATTCAGCTTTGAGCCAATGACACATATTCTGCCTGTATAATCCGCCGAACCTGTACGGATATCACATTCTTCGGGTACAAAGTCATAATGTATCCATGTGCCGTCAGCGGCAGGCACAATTCCCTTTGCACGAAGTACCATTCCATACTTTTCACTGTCGGAAAGAGCATTGAGTATCTCTGAAATTTCCTCTTTCGTATACTTTCTTGCCGTTTCCTTGCCCCAGCTTGTGAATACTTCATCTGCATGGTGGTGATGATGATGGTGATGATGTTCATGCTCCTCTTCATCATGGTCATGATGATGGTGGTGTTCATGTTCCTCTTCATCATGGTCATGATGATGGTG
>CAMHPW010000244.1 GCA_946187095.1 uncultured Clostridia bacterium
TCGCCTTTTTATTGGCATTTTTCAAATCATAGATAAGCTGTGCCAAATCCTCTATTGAGTAAATATCATGGTGGGGCGGCGGTGAAATCAGTGATACACCGGGAGTGGAATGTCTTGTCTTTGCGATCCACGGATAGACTTTATTTCCGGGGAGATGGCCGCCCTCACCGGGCTTTGCACCCTGAGCCATTTTAATTTGCAGTTCATCGGCTGAATTGAGATATTCCGATGTAACACCGAAACGTCCGCTTGCAACCTGCTTGATTGCTGAACATCTGTTTTGTGAAGTGCCCTTTGTCTGTAAACGCTCGGGACTTTCACCGCCCTCACCTGAATTTGACTTGCCGCCTATTTTATTCATAGCAAGAGCAAGAGTTTCATGTGCTTCCTGTGATATAGAGCCGTAGGACATGGCACCCGTCTTGAATCTCTTAACGATAGAATCGGCACTTTCTACTTCATCAAGCGGAACAGGATTTTCCGCAAAATTGAAATCAAGCAGTCCACGGATATTCACGGGGGACATTTCTTCATTGAGCATTGCGGAATATTGTTTATACAATTCATAATTATTTGTTCTTGCGGCAGTCTGTAAAGCGTGTATCGTGCAGGGATTATAGAGATGTTCTTCTTTGCCGCTCCTTGTCTTGTGCTGACCGCCCGAAAGCAATTCACGGGACGTTTCCAATCCCAGCGGATCGAATGCGGCTGTATGCAGGCTGTCAACGGTATTTTCGATATCTTCAAGGGTAATGCCGCCGATACGGCTGACAGTTCCCGTGAAGTATTCGTCTATCAGTTCTTTGCTGAGTCCGATAGCTTCAAAATTCTTTGAACCCTGATAGGATTGTAAAGTGGAAATACCCATTTTAGAGGCAATTTTGACAATGCCGTGTAAAACAGCGTCATTATAGTCATTGACTGCCGCATAATAGTCTTTATCAAGGAAATCATCATGGATAAGTTCGTGTATGGTTTCGATTGCAAGATAGGGATTTATCGCACTTGCACCGTAGGCTAAAAGCGTTGCGAAATGGTGTACGGCTCTTGGCTCACCGCTTTCAAGGACGATGGAAAGAGAAGTTCTTCTCTTTGTAGCAACGAGATATTGATGTAAAGCCGATACAGCCAGTAATGACGGTATGGCAAGGCGGTTTTCATCAACTCCCCTGTCGGAAAGTATGAGTATATTTGCACCGTTGTTGTAAGCCTTGTCAGCCTCTATGAAAAGTCTTTTGATAGCCTTTGACAGCTTTGTATTTTTATAATAAAGTATCGGGATAACGGCTGTTTTAAAGCCCGATATATTCATCTTTTTGAGTTTCAGCATACCTGTTGATGTAAGTATGGGATTGACTACTTTGATAACCTTGCAGTTGTCGGGCTTTTCTTCCAAGATATTGCCGTCTTCACCGATATAAATTGTGGTGGAAGTGACGATTTCTTCACGGATAGCGTCAATAGGCGGATTGGTAACTTGTGCAAATATCTGCTTGAAGTAGTCAAAAAGCGGTACAGGCTGTTTGGAAAGTACGGCTAACGGCTTATCACTTCCCATAGCGGCAATAGGCTCTTTACCGTCTTTTGCCATGGGTAAAATCGTATTCATGACATCTTCGTATGTATAGCCGAAAGCCTTTTGCAGCTTGCGTTTTTCAGCTCTGGGATGTTCCTCAACTTTGGCATTCGGCACTTTCAGATATTTCAGCCTTATCAGATTAGCATCAAGCCATTCGCCGTAGGGCTGTCTTGAAGCATAATATTCTTTTATTTCATCATCATCTATCAGTCTGCCCTGAACGGTATCCACCAAAAGCATTTTACCGGGGTGCAATCTCTCTTTGCAGACGATTTTTTCTGCAGGTACAGGCAAAGCACCGACTTCGGACGACAAAATCAAGTTGCCATCATCAGTGATATAATAACGTGACGGTCTTAAACCGTTTCTGTCAAGGACAGCCCCCATGATATCGCCGTCAGAAAATAAAATTGAGGCGGGACCGTCCCACGGTTCCATCATGGTAGCATAGTATTGGTAGAAGTCACGTTTTTTCTGGCTCATGGCATGATTGTTGTCCCAAGGCTCAGGAATCGTTATCATGACGGCTAAAGGCAAGTCCATGCCGCTCATGACAAGAAATTCAAGAGTATTGTCAAGCCTTGCGGAGTCACTGCCCTCCGGATTTACTACAGGGATAACTTTGTCCATTTCCCCCATGAGATACTCGGAAGTCATAGTTTCCTCACGGGCAAGCATTTTATCGGCATTTCCACGAATAGTATTGATTTCACCATTGTGAACGATCATTCTGTTGGGGTGAGCTTTCTGCCAGCTTGGGAAAGTGTTCGTTGAAAATCTCGAATGTACAATAGCAATAGCGGATTCATAGTCGCTGTCCTGCAGATCAAGGAAAAATCTCCTCAAATCGCCTACAAGGAACATTCCTTTATACACGATTGTACGGCTTGAAAGCGATACAACGTAAGTATCTTCATTACTCTGTTCAAAGAAACGTCTTGCAACATAGAGCTTTCTGTCGAAGTCAAGCCCTTTTTTAATGCCTTCGGGACGACTGATGAAACACTGCTGAATATTCGGCATACATTCACGGGCTTTTGTGCCTAATACATCAGGCTGTGACGGCACTTCCCTCCAGCCCAAAACATCAAGCCCCTCTTTTTCGGCGATGATCTCAAACATTTTTTTAGCCTGATTGCGTCTTAATTCATTCTGCGGAAAAAAGAACATACCTACGGCATAATCTCTTTCGGAACCAAGCTGAATGGAAATTTCATTTGTCACTCTCTTAAAGAATTTATGTGAAATCTGAAGAAGTATTCCCACACCGTCACCTGTTTTGCCTTCGGCATCTTTGCCGGCACGGTGTTCAAGGGTTTCAACGATTGTCAGAGCATCTTCCACGGTCTTATGCGATTTCATGCCTTTGATATTGACTACCGCACCGATTCCGCAGTTGTCATGCTCAAACGACTTATCATACAAATTAACGGGATTCATAAAAATAACTTCCTCTCATTTTTGGGATTACATCGCCTATTATAAAACCGTCATGCAAGTTTGTCAATCTTTTAATCAAAATCAAAATTCTTTTATGTGCAATAGCAATAATAATTTT
>CAMHPW010000245.1 GCA_946187095.1 uncultured Clostridia bacterium
AAATGTTACAACAACAATTATTGCAACAGCAAATGGCTCAACAACAAATGATGCACAATTTTTCAGCTATATATTAGGCTATCATCACAATAATAAAGTGTGCAGATAAGATATTAAAATCAAATCTGCACACTGTAAGCATTTATAAAGTATTGAATATTCTGATACAAAAGCAACTGCCTTTTCCGACTTCACTCCTGACTTTGATATAACCACGATTTTTCTCGATCACTGTCTTTGCAAGCGAAAGCCCTATACCGATACTGTTTTCATTGGAGTTTGTTCCTTTATAGAATCTCTCGAATATATGCGGAAGTTCATTTTCGGGTATTCCACAGCCGTTATCCTTTATTGTTATATCCGTAAACAGTTTATTTTGTTTTGCGGATAATATCACATTTCCGCCCTGATGAGAATGTTCAATACAGTTTTTTACAATATTTGTTATTGCCTCCGATACCCATTTTTTATCGCATAACAAATTCATTTCTCTGCAATCCGAGTGAATGACTGTCACTTCTCTTAATTCCGCAAGTATCTCCGTTTTTTCTGTACATATATCGAAAATTTCACCGACAGATACATTTTCCTGTTTCATTTTAATAGCATCTGCATCAAGCCTTGAAAGAGTTAAAAGTGACTGCACAAGAAATATAATATGTGTCGAGGAATGTTTTACATCTGTCAGCAGTTCAAGCCTGACATCTTCGGGCATATTTTCATCTTCTATAAGCCTGTTGAGCATGACAGATACAGATGTCAAAGGCGTTTTCAACTGATGGGAAATATCCGATATACTGTTCTTCAAATTCATCTTGTCTTTCAGTGAATTTTCGCTTTGCTCACGGAATTTAACGGTTGTCCTGTATATTTCATTCTTCAGCATGGAAAATTCATCTTCGGTGTTGGTTTCAATATCGAGGTCATAATCACCGTGATTGAGCCTTGAAAGATAGTCTGACAATTCGAGAGCAGTTTTCTTGTATTTTTTACGGCATAAAATGATGATTACGGAAATAAGTGTTCCCGTCAGCAGACATACGGAACTGCATAAAATTACCGTAATGACGGCATTTTTCTCATTCGGATAGGCAAGCCAGTCTTTTTCGGTAATGCCGTAGTTTCTCAGGATTTTTTCAGTGTCCTCCGTATGCTCCGAAATATTGAGAGAATCAATAATATCCTCGTCGGAAAGTTCGGGATATTTTTCTCTGATTGTTTCTATCAATCCGACCTGTGTATCAAAACTTGTTTTTCGGATATGCTCCATGCAGACGGAAGATATGATACAGCATATCAATGTCATCAAAAGCGTCACGGCAAATGCCGATAAAATATATCTGCTTTTCATAGAGCCTCCATTTTATAGCCTATGCCCTTGACGGTTTTGATACTGTCCGTACCGAGTTTGGAACGCAGTTTGCCTATATACACCGTCAGCGTATTGTCATTCACATAGTTTCCTGCCATATCCCAGATTTTTTCAAGAATGGATTCCCTTGAAACGATACTTCCGCTATTCTGCATAAGCATCAGCAAAAGTTTATATTCCAGTGCAGTCAGTTCAATAGGCTGTCCGTTTTGGGTTACAATATGGCTTTTATAGTCAAGTGAAATATCCCCCACTTTCAGCAGGCTGTCGGACTGACTTTTTCGTTTGAATCTTCCGATTCTTGCCAGCAGTTCCCTTGCGGAAAACGGCTTTGTGATATAGTCATCTCCGCCAAGCTGAAAACCGTTTACAATACTGTCCTCATCATCTCTGGCAGTGAGAAATATACACGGTGTGTCCGTGACATTCCTCAACTGCTCAAAGAGTTCAAAACCGTCACCGTCAGGCAAGGTTATATCTATTATCATCAAGTCATATTTTTCAGCCGATTGTTCATATGTTTCCTGACAGTTTTTGCACAAAGTCACTTTATACCCCTCCGATTCAAGCAGGAGTTTCAGTGACTTGGCAATTTTCCTGTCATCTTCTGTAATTAAAATATTCATACATTCTCATTTCTTATTGTTTCTATAATATTCTGTTTTTTGAGTTTGGAAACGGAGTAAAACATGATACTGCCGACAATCATTACTACCACTGTAATACTCAGAATAACCGCTGTCAGCGGAAAAACATATAAGCTGTTTCCCGTATATGACATTTTCTCTATCAAAAAGTATATCAGCCAGCCCGTCAATAATCCGAAAGGTATGCCTATCAAAAGAGCCTTGAAAGAACAGAAAATACTTTCCAGAATAATCATTCTGTCAAATTCTTTTCCCGTCATGCCGACGGAACGGAGCATAGCAAATTCCTTTTGCCTTAATTTCATATTCGTTGAAACGGTATTGAAAATATTGGTAACACCTATCAAAGTTATCACTGCAATAAAACCGTACACAAATATTTCGATAAGCAAAACTATTGCATTCATCATTTTGACATAGGCATCCATATTTTCAACAGTTATCTCACTTTTTCCCATATTTCCTATATCCGATTCAAGCTGTATGCTGTTTGACGAGTTGATGAACATACCACCGTATGTGAACCAACCTTCTATCGTATTCATATAGTCATCAAGCGGAATGATAATGGAACCGCTTCTTTCATAAATATTGACAAAATATTTTTCATCGAGAAGTTGGGCTGATGTAAGCTCCGCACCTATTTCAATGCTGACACTGCCCCTTTTGCCGTCATATTTGTCATCGGGATCCCACAATTTTATATTGCCGTTCAATTTCCTTCCTCGAGTATTTTTACTTCCACTATTGCTACTACATACTTTATTAAGCACTGTTTTAATTAAATCGCTAAAAGCTTCTTCAACATTATATCCAGATTTTGCAGAGGTATAAAAATGTTTGCAATTTTGTTGTTTGCAATAAGCATCAACTAATTCATTATTTTTATTAATCATATCTTTATTAGTCAAATCGAATTTATTTCCCGCAATGACAAAACAAATATCATTCCCTACAGCTTCTTTTAAAGTATTCACCCAATTTTTTACTTTTTCAAACGTTTCCCCTATGGTCACATCGTACACGAGTATAGCCCCCACCGCCCCCGTATAATACATTGTATTTATTGCATTAAATTGTTCTTGTCCTGCGGTGTCCCAAAAATTAAGGTC
>CAMHPW010000246.1 GCA_946187095.1 uncultured Clostridia bacterium
GGTTTTGTGCACCTTATTTTAGCTATGGGGTTTTAGTCACTGTGTTTCAACCTTTCTCCTTTCGGGCATTAAAAAAGCAATCAGCAATCATTGCTCATTGCTAATTTCTCATTGCTCATTGTCTTCAAGCCAATCGTCAGAATAACTTGTCGTATCAAATTCATGATACATGGCTAACTTGAATGCACACAAAGTGGCATCAACGGGATCGATACGCTTTTTATTGGAATCCTTGTCTATCTTGATCAATCCGCCCGATGTCTTGATAACGGCATTTCCCATAGCGAAATTCAACAGCGGATTATTCATGAAAATAATATTGCCCTGATAGACTTCTTCTCTGAAAGTCTTGGTAACTTCATTCAGGGAACGGTGACTTTGATAGACCTCTGCAACGTCATATTCTTCCGACAATTCAAGCATGAGTTTCGTTGAATTGAACGGGTCAAAGCAGAGTTTCTGTATTTTCAAATCGAAAGTTCCGCAAAATCCTTTGACATACTGCATTACTTGATTTTGGTCTATGACCTCGCTGTCGGTGACGGTCAGAAAGCCGTTTCTTTCCCATGCGTCATAGGGGACTTTATCCGTCATGATTCTTTCCTGTAACCGCTGTCTGTTTGGAATGAAAGAATGTGTGAAAAGAATATATTTGACCGTTTCACCGTCTTGGAACGGAATAATGAAAGAAACGGAAGTCAAGTCTATCTTTGCAGACATATCAAAACCGACATAAACAGGCATACCCGTTATGTCAATCGGCAAGTCTTTCACTTTGCACTTGTTCCATTTTGACATATCCATATAGCCGTTGTCTTTTGCCTGTACCCAGACATTCAGGCATTTTGTCATGAACATCGTCATTTTTGACGGAACTGCCCTTGCCACTACATAATCGTCATGTATCTTTTTTCTGCCGTCAGGATAACTTGCCCTTATCGGATTGGACATTTCAACCAACCTGTCATACGTTTCATCGGTGAGCTGAACAGTCGGTTCAGCCTCGAATATGTCAACAAAGTATTCATCATTGACAATATCGGGCTTATCGGGATTGAGAATATCCGAACAGTATGTATATTCATCGGTATAGCATGGGACATTCAAATCAATTCCTGCCGTTGTAATTATCATCAACAACGGTTCTTTTGTCTGAGAGCCTAAACCGAGTGCATAAAACTCTGATGTCGGGTGCTGATGGTATTCGTCCAATATCAATACAGCAGGGTTTGAGCCGTCACCTGTTTTTCTGTCGTCCTTGCTTAAAGGCTTCAAATAAGAGCCTGTCTTTTTGTGCGTGATAGCCGTTTTACAGCAGTTGAATTTCAATGCAAGCGGTGAACCTCTGAGCATATTTGACGCTTCATCAAAGACTTTCAGGGATTGTTCTCTTTTTGTGCCTGCACAATAACATTCATTTATCTCTCCGTTTTTAACGGAACTGTAAGCCATTTCATAAAGGGCAACGCCTGCCTGTTCCTGCGATTTCGCATTTTTACGGGCTTTCTGCATATAGGCTTTATTGAATCGTCTGTATTTTGTGCCACGTTTTCGCCAGCCGTATATCTGACACAAATCAAATTTCTGTACAGTCGTCAATTCTATCGGCTGACCTGCCAGCACTCCTTTTGAGTGTTTCAGATAGCTGAACCATTTGACAATCTTTTGTGCTTCACTCTCATTCCAGATAAACGGACAATCTTTTTGTTTAGCCCTCTCCAAATCGTCAAGGAATCGCTGACAAGCCCATTTATGCTTTGTACAGCTTGTTATCTTTCCATTGATACAGCCTTTTGCGTATGCGATAAGCTCTTGTTTTATCGTCATATACTGCCGAACTCACTGTCAATATTTTCGGATATGTCATCGAGCTTTACAGCGGCAAATTTCAAACGGCTGTCAATGGAGAGTCCGCATAGTCGGGCAAAATCCCGCATTTCTTTGGCATATTTCGTCTGAATGGCAATCAGCGGATTTTCATAATCGCCCTTTTCGCCATGAAGAATAAGTCCTTCGGTTTCAAGCTGATGTGTCGCCTTGAGATAATTGGAATAAGCATTGCAGTAACAGGCTAAATTATTAGCGTCCAAATCGCCGAGCATATCCATATTTTTCATAGCCCTGACAAGTCGCTTGTATTCTTTCTTTGCCGTTTCATCGGTAAGCCATGGGGGAGGGGTGCTGAAATATCTGTTATCCGTTCTGACAAGTTCCTGTTCGGTATAGCGTTTTGTCTGTTGCGATTTGGTAAGATGTCCTTTTTGTTCGGACATTGGTTTTCTTGTTCGTCCCATGCAGGACACCTCTTTTCCGAAAAAAAATATTTAGAATTTTGCAAAATGATGACCATGCCGCGTTGAAAATTTTTTTCAAAAAAAAGTTTTTCATACAGCCCCCTGCATGAACTTTTCCTTGATACTTTTCAGGAATTTCACTGTTTCAAGATATTTACCCTGTTTGTACAGAGAATGTATGATTTGGTGACTGCTTTCGGATAAATAAATCAAGTTGGATTGTTCGAGCCTTAACTGCGGACTGATTTCGACAGGTTCAATGTGATGTACGGTGTAGCCGTATTCAATCGTATCATTGTGATACAGGCTGTACAGGTCGAGTCCGCAGCATAGCTCGATACATAATTTTCTTGCTTTGAGCCATTCGGAAGATTGATAAAAATCGTCTTTCGCATAGCTTTTATTTCTTGCCTTAAAGCAGTAAGGGCATTTTTCGCCTATGCGTAATTGTCTGCGGCATCTGTCACAATATTTCATCAGCATAATTATCACCAAAAGAAAATCCCGTCCGAAATGGCTCAACGGACAGGATTTATTACCGGAAGGTTTTTTTATTTATGATACCATTTTAGCACTTTGGTATAGGACATTACAGGACATTGACTGTCAAATTTTATATGCTTTATTTGTGCATTATGTCATATTATTTTCTTTTCTGAAAAGCTGTAAAGCCTGACCATGCCAACGGCAAATTGTTTTATCTGTTATATTCATTCTCTCCGCCACCTGCTCAAAGGTATAGCCATTTATGTAAATGTCCGTCAGCAAAGATATGAATTTCTCATTGCAGACCTTTTCAATTTTGTTGTGAGCTTCTGCTTTCAAATCAACAAG
>CAMHPW010000247.1 GCA_946187095.1 uncultured Clostridia bacterium
TTCTTGTCACGTTGTTTAATTTTCAAGATCCTCGCCGCTTCATTCAGAAGTTTTTTCTTTCGTTCAGCGGCTTTGTCATTATATCACACTGTTTATCATTTGTCAAGAGTTTTTTTTAAATTTCTTTAAAAACTTTTTTGCACTCTGTCGAAATTTGTTTTCGTGCGACAGCTTGACTATAATAACACACTCCTCTCCATTTGTCAACCCCTTTTTTCAAAAATTCGCAAAAAAATTTCCACCGACTTACTATCGGCGGAAATCCCTCCAAATCTCTCCTATGGAGAAGGTAAAACTGGGGTATTTGATGGCAAAGGTAGATTAGTATGTCCGTATCAATCTCCTATGGAGAAGGTAAAACGTGTAGAAGTTTATCAAATGTAGCTTTTGGTAATAGTGGTGTATCAATCTCCTATGGAGAAGGTAAAACCCGTATATTTAACAGGTTCGGTGTGATTATAACATAAAATATCGTTTTTGTCAATGGTTTTTGTCGTTTTTGGTAAAAAATTACTGACAGCAGGCGGTGCGAAAATACTCAAATAAACAAAAGCGGGAGGATATCACCTCTCGCTTTTCGGATTCAGCTTATTTCGGGCTGTTGGGGCAGTTTTTTGATCCCAAACATTCTGCGAAGAAAGAAACTCCAGAATTTCGGATTGTCAACCACTACTATCTTCATAAAAAATATCCCCTTTCAGCGATAACACCTCATGCCTGTCACGGCAGTGACCACAAGCAGTACCGCAATGACCACGATCAGACAGTGCTGCGGAAGTATACACGAAACAAGCAGACCTAAACCGAATGACAAAACATTGCCGCCTCTGATACATCTTCTCATAGGCTTCCACTCTCTTTGCCTGTTTCTCTTACACTAACATAATATACAGCCCGAACAGGATTGACACTATTTTTTATTATTTTTTCTTCTTTATTTTGGAAAGCAGCTCCGCTATATTGATCTCTTTGGATTTGTCCGTACTTGCTCTTTTGGGGATGTATTCGGGAACACCTGTTTTAATGGCATATTTTTCTTCGGGAATATTTCTTGACTTGATCCTGTTACGCACAAATTTCTTTAAAAGAGTATATATCACGGATGTCACGGGGGCACTCACCAGCAAGCCGATAATCCCGAAGAATCCGCTGAAAAGTATGATAGCTGCTATCATGACAATGGGCGGCAGACCGACATTGGAACCCACTACTCTCGGATAGATCAGATTGCCTTCTATCTGCTGCAGGCATACCATGAATACGATAAACCAGATCGCCTGCACAGGGCTGACTGTCAGTATAAACAGTGTTCCTATGACCGTTCCTATCATGATGCCGAACATGGGAATCCATGAACAGATGGCTATCACGACTCCGATCAGTGCCGCATACGGAAATCCGAGTATTGCCATTCCGACTCCTGTAAGAGTGCCTATGATCACGCATTCCATCATCTGTCCCGTGATGCTGTTATAAAAAGACTGATTCGTCATCACGCCGACTTCCACGATATAATCCACTGCCTTTGACGGAAACAGGGCATACAATAATTTTTTCAGGCTGGAAGATATCTTTTCTTTTTTGGCAAGGATATATACAGCCAGAACGATGCCCAGAAATATATTGACCGTTATATTGATCACTGATGAAACCACTTTCATGGTAGAACTCAGCAGATTCATTGTGGAATCAAAGAAATTGGAGACATTGTTTGTGATAAAACCGGCAATATTGGAGCTGATCGAACCCCAGTCTATATTGATGCTGTCAATGATCTGTTTTGCCCAGTCATATCTGTTGCTGAGATTTTTCAGCTCATCCTGAAACTGCTCAAATACTCCCGGAATGGAATTGGCTATTTTCTGCAGACTGTTGGTGATCTCCGGTATGATGATCACTAAAAACACTCCCAAAATCAGTACAAACATACTGATCGACATGGTAATGGCAAGCGGTCTCCTCAGTTTTTCCTTCATGGGACTGACACAACTGCCGTCTGCTGAACGGAAAAGCCTTCTTTCGATGGCATTGAGCGGAACATTCAGAAAAAATGTGAAGCAGGCTGCAATGATAAAAGGCACCAGCACCTGCAGCAGCCACATCAGGAATGAGCCTAAAATATCAAGATGCTGAAATCCGATATTGACCAGAATGATGCAGACTGCCAGAAAAAATATTTTCAGCATATCGTTTCGCTTCAGGTTCATTTTATTATTCACTCTCCGATCCAAATATACTACTATTATAAAACAAACTTTTCGCAATTGCAAACATTTTTGAAATATTACTGTAAAAAAAGGCAGTGCATCGACCGACACACTGCCTGATATCAGAATTTCCTGTATTTCTTCACGGGACGGCGGTTTCTTCTCTTTCTGTTGTAGACCGCCGCAAGAACGATATAGCCGATAAAGGCTGCAACGATCACCCCGACGATGATCATGAACCACAGAGAAGTGACTATATTCTTTACTGCATTGATGGCAATGAGCAGTTCACTTCTTTCCACCGTTTCGGATATGACAAGATCGACTGTGCCAAGTTCCTGACCTGCATAACTCAATGTGACAGTCCCCACTTTATCCCCTGCCTTCACGGGTGCCTTGACACTTTTCGGAACATCATATTTTCTGTCGATGCTCGACAGCTTAACGTCTGCAGGCAGGATCGTGGAATAATTATCTTTTGGTGAAAGCTGTATGCTGTCCCTGTTCCATGCAAATTCCAGACCGATCTCTTTTGCCAGTTCATTCCTGTCTATGATCGTCTTCATTTCCAGCTTGTCAAAAGCCCATTCATAGAGATTCTTCGAGTCGATCATCGCACCGTTGTCATAATATTCGCCTGTTTCCTCATCCTCATATTTTGCCCCGTATGCGATGCAAAGATAACTGAATCCGTCCTTTTCGGCTGTCGATACAAGACAATAGCCCGAATCGTTTCCCGTGGAACCCGTCTTGATACCACAAAGGGAATCCCAAGTTCTTTTGCCTTCTCAGGAAGTTGATTTACAAGCTTACCGCCTCTTAGTGGCTCCATGATAACTACCGGAATGTTCTTTTCTGCAGCATGCATAAGGCCTTCTCTGCCTGCCTGAGAGTGCTCATCCACGTAGTTGTAC
>CAMHPW010000248.1 GCA_946187095.1 uncultured Clostridia bacterium
AATGTAATTGAAAATTCATACATATTTTCAAATGTCTTGACGGCATTTGAAATATCCGAACAGAATGCCCAATAAAAACCGTCAGGCAATTCCGTGTCATAGAGTTTTCGATATTTGACGGACGTTAAAAGCCATGCCCTTAAATCAGACAGAACGGCATCAATGGCTTTTCTTTCATGCAAATCGGGAATAGTGGCAACTTTGTATTTTATCAGAATGTTTTCATAACATTCATCATCAAGCGTTAAATCGCCGTTTCTGCCGGGGACGGTTATTTTTTCAAAACGCCGTTTCGGGAAAGGTCTTTCAGGCGGTTCGGTAATGATACAGCCTTTATCCGTCAAAAATTGATTATTGAAAATAATATCCTGCATCAGAACATCACACTCCTGCGTTCCATTTGTGCAGAGAAATAATCTCCTGCATACTCCATGATTTCATCAAGGTCTTGCTTGTTCTGATTATAGAAATTCTCTATATTCAGCATAAACACAATCTGACGATTATTTTCAGGCTTGCCGTCAGTCAGAGCCTTTTGCGGTGATGAACCGTTAATTGTCGGTTCAATGTCAAAGTCTGTCGGAATGGCATTGACGATATCTTTATTGACTGCAAGCATGGATTTTGTAAAGCCCTCACCAAGTCCCAGAGCCATAAAGTCACCGATATTGGCAAAGACCTTTGACGGAGAATGTATGCCGAGCCAGCCTTTTATGCCGTCAACAAGACCACTCACTGCATTAAAAAACCAATCCTGTAAACTGCCCCATGAACGCTGTAAACCATTCCATAAGCCGTCAACGATATTTTTTCCGACCTGTAACCAGTCTGTATGTACGATAGTATCACCGATGGCAAATACAAGTTTCAAAACGCCCTCTGCCAACTGCGGAATGGCATTGACAAGACCTGTCGCAAGGGCAAGCACGATTCTTAAAGCGGCATTGATTATCTTTGAAAGGTTCTGCGGCTCAAGAACAAAACAAACCAAATTTTCTATAATCTGAATAGCGGCATCTACTAACTGCGGAATGGCATCTATTAAACCGTCAGACATTGCAATTAATAATTGAAGTGCTGCATCAAGAATTTGCGTAAGTGTGTCGGGCTTTGTAATGGTATCTGCCACGGCTTGAACGATTCCGACAGCGGCAGGCAATAACTCCGGTAAAGAATCCAGTAAGCCTGTTACAAGTGACGTTACAAGTTCAAGAGCCGCCTTTACTATTTCGGGGAGATTATTTGCAATACCTTTGACAAGTGCAAGTACAATCGTTTTGGCAACACTTAAAAACTGCGGTAATTTCTGCGTTATCATTGTGATACCGTTATTCAGTGAATCGCTTAAAGCGTCCATTACCCCATCAAAGCCGTTTTCCTGAAAAGCCTTTGTAATACTTGACAAACTTTCCGTACCGAACTGCACAAACTCTCTGACTGTCGGCATGAGCTTATCGGACAATTCAATTTTAAAGCCGTCAAGTGCAGAGTTCCAACTATCAATGTCACCCTGCAAATTGTCCGTCATTGTTTTATACTGATTTGCCGCTTCACCTGAACAATTTGCAAGTGCCTGTGTCCATTCATTTTGCTTGTCAATGGCAGTGACAACCATTTTGTTATATGCGTTCAAGCCCTGCTGACCGAAAATGGACTGCTTATAAGCATTCTGCTGTTCTTCGGTATACTTTGACAATGAGTTATTCAGCTCATTCACAACGGTATTGAAATCCCTTGCTTTGCCGTTAGTGTCATAGGCGGAAATGCCGAGTTCTGCAAGTGCTTTTTTAGCCTTGTCAGACGGAGTATAAAGATTTTTCATAGCCGCTGAAAGTGCCGTACCTGCCGCTGAACCAATATCACCCTGTTCAGCAAGTCGGAGAAGTGCAACAGTCATACTTTCAGATGTTTGACTGTACGCTGACGCACCTGCCGCCCCGCTTGCCATAGCCTCGCCCAACTGTGCAACACTCGTTTTCGCAAGTGTCGCACCTTTCGCCATAAGGTCAGCATAATCAGCGGCTTTTTTGGTTTCGTTCTTAAAGCCTTTCATTGTACCTGCTATGTAACCGGCAGCACTCGCCATATCCATAGTTCCGGCAGCGGATAAGTGCAGTACATCTTCAATCATGTCTATTGATTGTTCCGCAGTGTAACCGCTTGCTGCAAGGGTATTCAGACCATCAGCCGCCTGACTCGCTGAAAAGTTTGTAGACGCACCCATTTCTTTTGCTTTTTCTCTCAGCTTATCAAAGGTATCACCTGCACCGTTGACATTGTTTTTTATGTCATTGGTAGTCATTCCGAGAGTTGCGGCAACCTGTGACATGGAACTGTCAAATTCCTGACCGACGGAAATAGCGGATTTGCTGAAAGAAATAGCCTGTTTTGTCATATCGGCAAAGGCTTTAACCGCCATTATACCAATATTCTTTGCAACTTCACCGAATTTCTTCAAGCCGCCCTTAACGCTTTCCAAGCTCACACCAAAATGCTGCACTTGTTCGCCTGATTCTTTTAGTTGTCCTTTAAGATTTTTGAGATTATCTTCTGCAACTGCAACTTCTCTCTGAAATGCTCGGTACTGTTCTTCACTTATTTTTCCGCTTTTAAATTGTTGTTCAACTTGTTTTTGAACGTCTTTTAAAGATTTTAGTTTTTGTTTTGCAATTTCAACTTCTTCTGCAAGTAATTTGTGCTTTTGTGCCAATAATTGAACATTGTTCGGATTTAATTTCAAAGCCTTTTCAACTTCACGCATTTCGGACGATACATTTTTAGCCTTGTCATTGACATCTTTCAGGGCTTTCTGCAAGCCGACTGTATCACCACCGATTTCAACGATAATTCCCTTTATTTTACTTGCCACAAAATCACCTCATTTCACTTTCATACAGCCGTATAAATTCCATGAATTTATCATATTTTTCTTTCGGATATTCGCCTTTGCTGAATCGTTCTTCAACTAAAGGCTGTATCTTTTTCATCTTGAGATATTTTTCATCTACGTCAACAACATTTTGCCCGTTGATACGTTTTGTATCATTGATGTACTCATTGATATAGTCGATTAAAAAACCGATATCCCAGTTATCAATATCGGCGGCAGT
>CAMHPW010000249.1 GCA_946187095.1 uncultured Clostridia bacterium
TGACGGTGGATGCTCTACGAAGATTCCATATTCATATGCAGTTAGAGAAGGTGCGGATAAAATCGTTGTAATAAAAACCAGAGAATGGTCATATAGAAGAGATACCGCACCAAATAAAGTTGCTATGACAATGTATCGAAGATATCCTGAATTTGTGAAGAGCATAAATAGAGCAAATGATGACTTTAATAAAATGACAGATGACTTATATAAGCTTCATAATGAGGGGAAGATTTTCGTAATTGCTCCTTCAAAATCAGTAGAAGTAACAAGATTTGAGGGTGATATGGAAAAACTAGGAGGACTATACTGGTTAGGTTATAATGATGCAAATCAAAATATCGATAATATAAAAGACTATTTACAGCTTGTATAGAGGATTATTTAAACCACGGAATAACTATTTATGATTTATCCGAATATAAAAACCTATTATAAAGAAGTCCGCCCAAGGGCGGATTTTCTTATTTTCAAAGTTTATAAAGAAAGAAATCAGAGAAAAGAGCGAAAGAGAGTTGGAGAATTGATGTCAGTTCTATTCCAGTTTAAACGAATACAACGAATTGACATTCAAGAAAGAAATATGTAAGATAATAAGCAAGATAATAAGCAAGATGAAATGGAGTAGCCAAGCATATGGGGACTTTTATTCCGCCTTATACAATTTCAGAAAAAATGCTGGAGCAGGTATCTGCTATTTCTGAGAAAGTTGGAAAGATTACCGGTCATAGAGAGTTGGAATCTAAACCGCATCTTCGAAGAAACAACCGTATCCGCTCGATTCACTCATCACTAAAGATAGAAGCAAATTCTCTTTCTTTAAACGAGGTTAGGGATGTCATAAACGGTCATTTGGTTATAGGAGATCAGAAGGAGATTCAGGAGGTAAAGAATGCTTACGCAGCTTACGAAAAAATCTCCGAGATCGATCCTTCGAGCGCAAAACAATTGAAAGAGATCCATGGGATAATGACGCATCTGATACATTCCTTCTGTTGTTCGGAACGGGCGAGCCACACAAGCGGACGCACGATTACGGTAAAAACAGCCGGATGTTTTCTGTTGGCTGAAAAATATTACTCCATAGATGCAGGAAAGATATTGTTTTCAGAATACAGCAGAAATATCCGAAAAATTTACTGTTATAGTGCCTTCAGGACTTGGACACTGCAGAGGCTCTGCAGTGAGGGCGATAACAGGCAGAGGGGACAATGATACTTCCGTCCAGCCACAGACTCACGCAATGGGGGCGGTCACGAGAGAACCTCGTGATGGTGGGATTCCAATGAGATTGCATAAGCCGACAATCGTCAGATGTGTTCCTATTACCGCAGGGAATCGTGGATAAATAGCGGTAAAATACAAAACGATTAAAAAAGCGAACAGCTTTTTAAGATAACTTGGTTATGATTGTTGAAAAGAGCTGCGGCAGGCAGTGGGTTTGCCGCAACTCTATACATAAAAAACGGAGGTTAAATGTACGAAGTAAGAAAAGGCGAAATTTATTATGCAGACTTATCGCCTGTTGTCGGAAGTGAGCAGGGCGGCATACGACCTGTTGTGATTTTGCAGAATGACAAAGGGAATCATTACAGTCCGACAACAATCGTTGCTGCTGTGACAAGCAGACGAAAGAAAAAATATTTGCCGACACATATCAAAATCGATGTTCCGCAGATGGAACGAAAATCGGTTGTAATGTTGGAACAGGTCAGAACAATAGACAAAAGCAGGATTTTGGGATATATCGGCAAAGTTGATGACAACACAATGCAAAAAATAGACAAGGCTGTGAAAATCAGCTTTGAAGTGAAATGAAGGTGAAAATATGGATATGAAATATATGACTGAAAATGGGATAGATACCGAAAATGTTATTCAGACGGGCTCAAATGACTGTCTGGTGACGGTTTATTTTGCGAAAAATCGAAATGCCAAAAAGGAAAATATCGTTTTGGAAAGTTTGCTTGACACTTTTGAAAAGAGGATAAGCACACAAATAAAATCTTCATCTTTTTGAAAAAATAGTCTGGATATTCGTGAAAGTTTGTAGTATTGTTGGGTTGCAAAAAAATTTTTGAGAGGATGATACGATGAAAAGAGTGTACTGCCTGTACAGAGTTTCAACGAAAGGTCAGGTTGACAAGGACGATATTCCCATGCAGAAAACTTCATGCAGAGAGTTTGCCGAAAGAAACGGCTGGACTATTATGAAAGAATTTCAGGAAAAGGGCGTATCGGGTTACAAAATTTCCGCAAGTGAAAGAGATGCCATACAGGACTTGAAAGTGGCGGCAGAGAAGAAAGAATTTGATGTACTTCTGGTATTCATGTTCGACAGAATCGGAAGAATTGACGATGAAACTCCGTTCGTTGTCGAATGGTTCATAAAGCATGGAATAGAAGTGTGGAGTGTCAACGAGGGCGAGCAGAGAATGGACAGTCATGTTGACAAGCTGATGAATTACATAAGATTCTGGCAGGCAAACGGTGAAAGTCAAAAAACTTCCGCTCGTGTAAAAACGAGATTACAGCAGATGACAATGGAGGGGCAATTCACGGGTGGCACACCGCCATACGGTTACAAGCTGATAAAAAGTGGAAATGTCAATAAAAAGGGCAGAGAGTTGATGGAAATAGTGATAGATGACACCGAAGCGGAGATTGTGAAAATGGTGTTCGAGATGACCGTGAAAGAGGGATACGGTTCATACAGAATGTCGGATTATCTGAATAAGCACGGCTACAGAACTCACAACGGCAATCCGTTCCAGTGTATCACGATAAACCAGATACTCAAAAACAGGCTGTACTGCGGATATATAGTGTCGGGCGGTGTGGAATCCGAACAAATTGAAAGACTGCAAATTATAGATGAAAATATCTTTGATGAGGCTCAATATATCCTGAAACAGCGTTCACAGAAGAATGATGAAAAACAGCAGATTGCGAGAACAACAAAGGGGAGTACCTTGCTGTCGGGAAATATCTATTGTGCCCACTGCGGAAAGAAAATGGTATCGACAAGCCATACCGATAACTACACGAGAGCAGACGGGACGGTATGTTCAAAAAGAGAATACAGATACATCTGTACTGCAAAGGCGA
>CAMHPW010000250.1 GCA_946187095.1 uncultured Clostridia bacterium
TTTCAAAAACATTTGCAGAACATATCCCACATAGACAAACAGCACCATGATGGACAGGTATTGCAATATTGTCAGCATCGCTGAAGCTGATATGTCAATGAACGCAAACTGTACCTTTCTGAATAGATAGTCCGAGAATTTCAGTGCGATAAACTCATAAAGACCGACAGCACCGACCACACCGAAGATAATACGCAAAGCCCATATCAAAGACTTGTTTTTTATCTTGATTCGTGCTGCCATTTGTGAAATGTGCATACCAAGGTGAACACTCATCAGCACAAGCCCCCAGTAAGCACAGAGCATATGCACTGTTCTTGCGAACATTGCACCGCCGATATTCACAAAGGTGAAAATGTGCTTCGATACCACGATGCCGCTGTACATCAGCCCTGTCATGCACAGGAATACAAGTGCGTTGACCGCAGTATTCACGCTCCTGCGGAGATTATACTTGCCCTTGAACAGCGATTTTATCCACCCGAAATTCAGGATATGATGTGCGATAAACAGGCAGAACATCATAACACCAATCACTTCATGTGCCGTTTCTCCCACGATGGAATAGCACATCAGAACGGGCAGAGCTATTGTCATTGCAAGGTCAATGCACATTTTTATGATAGCTTTCCTGTTCATATGTTGCAGGCGGTCAGGGTAAGCCCCATTATAAATATCGTTATCACTGTTATTATTCTTTTGTTCATATCGCACCTCACTCAGTTGGGCGGAGTTCTCCGTAAAAATAACTTGATGTCGCACCGCCGTCACACAAGAAGGTCGAGCCTGTGATGAATGCCGCCTTATCGCTCATCAAAAGTTCTGCCACATTTGCGACCTCATCAGCAGTACCTGGTCTGCCTGCCGGACACTTTGCAAACATATTCTTGTAGAAATCGCCCCTGATGCCATTAAATTCGTCTATCGCAAGAGGTGTCACGATGATACCGGGAGCAATATCGTTGAGCCTTGCACCACGCTTGCCCCACTTCACACACTCCGCCATAACACGCTTTTCATTGCAGCGTTTCGCCATTTGATAAGCATGGAGTGTGTCACAGATATTTTCATTTTTCAGAATATCAAGCCCAAGCAGTTCCTCAGTTGGTGTCATTGCAAGCTGATAGTCCTCCTTGGCAGTAAGCTGAGGCATTCTCCAGCCCGACTGGCTGGAAATGGTCACACCGCATCCACCCTTTGCAATAACTTTGCCGACTTCTTCGAGCAGGACAGCCGTACCATAAAGGTCAACTTTTAAAATTGCTTCAATGGAAGCCTGTGAGGGCGAAACGCCTGCACCGTTCACCATATACTTTATCTCACCGAACTCCTGTGCCTTTGCTATCATCGCAAGAATGCTCTCACGGCTTGACAAGTCCATTTCAAATGGCTCTACATCAAATCCAGCATCACTCATGATTTTAGTGATGGTGTTGCAGTTGTCCATATTCTTATCGCCGAGGACAATCTTTTTTCCATAGCCGACCCGCCTTGCGATAGCCATGCTAATCTGTCCCGCACCTGTGACTATCATAACTTCTTTCATTTTTTCACCTCAAAATTGATTTTTTAGAATTTCAATAAACTCATTCGTGTGCTTTTTGGGATTGTCAGCTTTCATAAATGCACAGTACCGCCTGATAATCGGCTTGCCGTTACGCAGAAGACGCACAGCCTTTGTGGTAGTCTGCACTGCCTCACCGCTGCCTTCGATGGGCATAAAGCCCTTGCCCTGAATGACCTGCATCAAGGCATCGTCAATAAATTCTGTGAAGTATATCTCACTGGTAAATCCTAAGTCATTCGCATAAAAATTCCGTTCCGTCCCCTGCTGGTCTGGTGAGGAAAGGAGTATCAATGGTGTGTTTTTGAGGTCTGCTATTTCCACCTCGTCAAGCTGTGCAAGAGGCGAATTTGACGAAATCTCTGCATAATATTCCCGAATGTCAAGGACGATGTTCACATATTCGTCAGAGAACGCTCTCCGCTGGTCGTTCAGGACAATATCAAGCTCACCATTTCGCAAAAGTGCATAAAGTGTATCGTGATTGCCATGCGTGATTTCAATCGTCACATCGGGGTACTGCACAGTAAATTCAGAAACCGCAGAATTAAACTCCTTGCCGCTGTAACCCTTGAGTAGACCGACCTTCAGCAGTTCGCCGTTATTGCCTGACATCTTTTGCAGTTCACGAACAATGCTGTCATAATCTGCCACAAGCACAAGGCTTTTCTTGTAGAAAAACTCGCCTGCGGGAGTCAGCGTAAAGCTGCGTTTCTTGCGTTCTAAAAGAGTTACACCCAGTTCATTTTCAAGTGCCTTAATCTGTTGTGAAATTGCCGACTGGGAAATAAAATGCTCCTCTGCGGCAGCGGTAAAACTTCCGAGTCTCACCACCGAATGAAAATAACGTATCTGTTTCAGCATCATATCACCTCAACAAGAAAACTCCGTACAACTGAAGCCGCATTCCACAGTTCCTTATTTGACAGATTTTTTTGCCCACGCAGCGACCTTGCTCTCGGAATTAGCAGACTCTGCACCATGGACAGAAAGTCCTGTCTTGACCGTTGCACCCTTGCAAAGATTTTTCAGGTCACGTTCACTTGAACCCATGCCGCTGCCCTCGTTGGTGCAGAACGGGATTATCGTCTTGCCTGACAGGTCATACTTTTCCAGAAGTGTGAACATACACATTGGCATTGTTCCCCACCAGTTCGGATAACCCACAAAAATGGTATCATAATTTTCAAAATTTTCGGGATAAGCCTTAATCTCAGGGCGAGCCTTTGTGCGAAGTTCCTGCTTTGCCTCCTCGATGCAAGTCATATAGCTCTCGGAATAGGGCTTGGCAGTGTCAACCTCAAAGAGATTACCACCCACTGCGTTCTGAATGAACTCAGCAACTCTCTCGGTATTGCCTTTGGAGATGTTTTTCAGCCCGCCGTTCCAGTAATTTTCACCCTTGCGGGAATAGTAAACGATAAGAATATTTGCCATTGTGATTACCTCCGTGATTGATTTAGTAATTCTATTATATCACAGATTTTCAGATAAATTAATCTGAATTTCAAAGATATATAATAAGTTCTTCTTATGTAAAAA
>CAMHPW010000251.1 GCA_946187095.1 uncultured Clostridia bacterium
CTGGTTCAACCCGGTGCTGTGGGCAGCCTACGCGCTGCTGTGCCGGGATATCGAGCTGGCCTGCGACGAACGGGTGATCCGGGACATGGGCAGAGACGAAAAGGCTCGATATTGAAAATCTTTTGAAATTCAGATTGGTAGGTTTTAACTGTCGTAGATACGACAATCACCTGTTGTATGCGTGCCTGATGGGGTATAACAATGAGCAGTTGTATAAATTATCTCAGAAAATTGTGTCAGGGGAAAGCAACTGTTTCTTTGGCGAGGCTTATAATATTTCATATACAGATGTCTATGATTTTTCAAGTAAAAAACAGTCACTTAAAAAATTCGAGATTGAACTTGGGATTCATCATCAGGAATTGGGATTGCCATGGGATAAGCCTGTATCCGAAAATTTGAGGGATAAGGTTGCCGAATATTGTGACAATGATGTCATAGCGACAGAGGCAGTATTCCATGCACGAAAGGCGGATTTCACGGCACGGCAGATATTGGCAGACGTGGCAGGCATGACCGTGAATGATACGACAAATTCGCTCACAACGAGAATTATATTCGGCAAGGACAAGCACCCTCAAAGTAAATTCAACTATCGGTTCATGGGCGGAGAATGCAAGGGTGATTATACTGTATTTGATGAACAGAACAGACCGATATTTCCCGAATATAAATTCGAGAACGGTAAATCAACGTATAGAGACGAAGAAGTCGGCGAGGGCGGATATGTGTATGCCGAGCCTGGCATTTACGGAAATGTTGCCCTGCTTGATATTGCCAGTATGCACCCGTCCTCTATTGTAGCGGAGAATCTGTTTGGTGATGAATACACACAAAGATTCAAAGAGATTCTTGACGCACGAATCGCTATCAAGCATAAAGATTTCACAAAGGCAAAAAAAATGTTGAACGGGGCATTGTCTAAATATTTAACAGATGAGGAGAGTGCGGCTGACCTTGCACAAGCTCTGAAAATCGCAATCAACTCTGTTTACGGCTTGACATCTGCTAATTTTGAGAATCCGTTTCGTGATAAGAGAAATATTGATAATATTGTTGCGAAACGAGGGGCTTTGTTCATGATAAATCTGAAACATGAAGTCCAAAATCTTGGGTATACAGTCGCTCATATCAAGACCGACAGTATTAAAATTCCCGATGCAGACGAGAAAATTATCAAATTTGTTATGGACTACGGAAAAATGTACGGTTATAATTTTGAGCATGAGGCTACATATGACAGAATGTGCTTGGTGAATGACGCTGTATACATAGCCCGTTACAAATATGGGAAAAAGGCAGGTCAATGGACAGCTACAGGAACACAATTTCAAGTGCCTTATGTGTTCAAGAGCCTGTTCAGCAGAGAGAAAATCGAGTTTAGTGATATGTGCGAAACAAAATCGGTCAGTACGGCATTATATTTGGACTTAAATGAGAATCTGACCGAAAATGAACATAATTATCATTTTGTCGGAAAAGTCGGAAGTTTCTGTCCGATAAAGTCGGGTTGCGGCGGAGGGCTTTTATGCCGTGAGAAAGACGGAAAATATTATGCCGCTACGGGCTCAAAAGGTTACAGATGGCTTGAAGCCGAAATGGTGAGGGTACTTGAAAAAGAGGACTGTATCGACAAAGCCTATTATCAGACACTCTGCGACAAAGCAGTTAAAAGTATCGAACAGCATGGGGATTTCGAGTGGTTTGTGTCGGACACCCCCTATGACAAAAATAATAACGGCATACTGCCGTTCTAAAAAAAGGAGATTTTTTATTATGAAAAACAATGTAAACAATCTGGTTATCGAGAATGCAAAAATTATATTCCGTAATTTTTCGGGAAAAGAAACAAAATTCAATCGTGAGGGCAACAGGAATTTTTGCGTGATTATCGACAATGCCGAAAAAGCAAGAGAGCTTGAAAATATCGGCTGGAACGTCAAAACTCTCAAGCCCCGTGATGAAGATGACGAGCCACGTTATTATATTGCCGTGGCGGTGAATTACGATAATTTTCCGCCTAAAGTCTATATGGTCACGAGAAAAAAGAAAACCCTGCTGAATGAGGACACTGTCGGCACGCTCGACCATGCGGATATAAATTCTGTCGATTTGACCATAAAGCCTTATTGTTGGACAGTCATCGGAAAATCGGGTATCAAGGCATATCTGAAAACGCTGTATGCAGTCATAGAGGAAGATGACTTTGCGGCTAAATATGCCGAAGAGGAATCACCCGAAGATGATATTCCGCTGTTTTGAGGTCGAGTATGTCGGGAATAGATTTGTATGATTATCAGATGAAAGCCGTCAAAAAAATGAAAAACGGCTGTATATTGTGTGGAGGTGTCGGGAGCGGAAAATCCCGCACCGCCCTTGCATATTATTATATTCTGAACGGCGGCATATTAGGCACGGAAAATTACGAGCCTATGGACGACCGCCACATGAAAGACCTGTATATCATCACGACAGCCCGAAAGCGTGATACGTTTGAATGGGAGAGTGAATTAAGTCCCTTCTTGCTTTCAACGAATAAAGAGGTTAATTTATATCGGAACAAAGTCGTGACAGACAGTTGGAACAATATCAAAAAATACGCCGATGTGAAAAATGCTTTCTTTATATTTGACGAGCAGAGGGTAGTCGGTTCGGGTGCATGGGTGAAGTCATTCCTGTCGATAGCGAAACACAATGAATGGATATTATTGTCAGCCACTCCGGGTGACAAATGGGAAGATTATATTCCCGTATTCATAGCAAACGGCTTTTATAAAAATAAGACGGAATTTGCCCGTGAGCATATTGTATATAAACGGTTCTCAAAATTTCCTGCCGTTGACAGATATCTGAATACAGGTCGTTTGATTCGTTTACGGAATCATATTTTGGTAAACATGGACTTCAAAAGGCAGACAATATCACATAATGAAGATATTTATGTCGGATATGACACGGCTAAATACAAGGATATATACCGTAATCGTTGGGATATATGGAAAAATCAGCCGATACAAAGTGCAGGAGAGTTCTGTTATGCCCTGCGTAGAATTGTAAATGAAGATGAAAGCCGACAGACCGCCTTGTTGGAGCTGTTGG
>CAMHPW010000252.1 GCA_946187095.1 uncultured Clostridia bacterium
ACTCATCTTCGGCTATGATCTCTTTCATCATACAAACAAGCTTTTCGTATTTCCAAGGTTTCTTTTTGTTTTCAAGATAATCATGGAAACCCTGTCGACTCACACACAGTACTCTGCAATACATCGATATTTTTCCCTTGATATTGCCGCCTTCTGTCTTGATGTCTATGAACTTCATCCGTTCATTTTTCCCGACTTCCGACGGCTCGCTGCGAAAAAAGCTGTCGCCTCCGCCAGTATTTCATTTTCTTCCTGCAGACGCTTATTCATTTTCTCAAGTTCTTTAGTTTTCTTCCGGAGCATTTCCAATTCTTCTGCCATGTTCATTGCACTTTCGGGCGTACTGTTTCCTGCACCAAGGTATATTTTCCCCTGCTTTGCCTTTTTTCTCCAACCGGACAGCGTTCCATCCGGTATCCCTAATTCTTTTGCCGCTTCCTTGGTTCCTATTTTGTTCGAAAGCTTGATTGCTTCTATTTTGTACTCCTTACTGTATCTTCTCTGTTCTCCCATTTTTGACACAACCCTTCTTGAATTTTATTTTATTGATTCGACTTCCTTGTGTCAAGTTTTATTATACAACATCAGATACATTCTTTCAGGAAATGCTTAAAGAAAAGCTGTCCTATGACGGAATGACGGATGAGGAGATTTTTCTGAACGACTATAAAGAATATGAAACCGGAGGCACAAAGTACGGTATAGGCGTTGTTGATGTATATGATGAGGAAAGTGCCAAAACAATGGCAAAGCGTATGAAAGATATTTTGCCGGATATACTCAAAACCACAGGAATGGATATGGCATTCGCCAAAGTTTCTGTATCGGGCGATGAAGATTATTATTATTCCTATATAGTTCCCTCCGATGAAAAAGCGGCACAGGTGATAGAAGCTGCCTTTGGTGACAAGGGAGTGCTTGAAGACGGAGCCTATTTATTCAGACAGAGTATGTCCAGAAAAAAGATTTTGGTTCCGGCTATTACTGCAGTGCTGTAACAAACTATGCTGACGCATTTATCAGAGAAAAGATGTCTGTTTTGTCGGAAATGGTATATTAAAATGAGAACGGAACAGAGTTGTTCTGTATTTTATTATTTTGAAAGGTGATTTTATATGAAAAACAAAAAGAAAGATTCTTCACTGACATGGAAAATATCATCGGCAGTTCTGGCGGTGGCATTGATTTCGGTAAGCTGTACATGGGCAATTACCGCAAACAACAATCAGCCTGCACAGCTTTCGGGCGATACGTCTGTTACTGCAAGTGAGATATCCGAAACATCGCAAACCAAGGAAACAGAGGTACTTTCCCTCTGGACAGAGAATGCACCTCTGAAGTCGGAATTGACGGCATATATGAAAGCAATTACCGATGAAAGCAGTGCAGACTTTATCCCTGTGTCCAATCGTATCGCTGTATTTGACATGGACGGAACACTGTGCTGTGAAACGGATCCCGGCTATTTTGATCATAAACTGCTGTATCACCGTGTTGTTGAAGATGTCGATTACAAGGACAAAGCAAGTGATGAAGAAAAAGAAACCGCCGAAATTATCAAAACCTATTTTGAAACGGGTGAGTATCCGAGCGGACTCGATGTAAAGCATGGTACAGCCGTTGCAACCGCATTCAAGGGCATGACGACCGAAGAATTTGACGCTTATGTCAAGGCATACAGAGATGAGCCGATGGAAAGCTATACAAACATGACAAACGGTCAGGCGTTCTATAAGCCTATGCTTGAAGTGATTGATTATTTGCAGGAAAATGATTTTAAAGTGTATATTGTCAGCGGTACGGACAGACTAATCACAAGAGGATTGGCAGAGGGAATTGTCAATATTCCGTTAAGTCAGATGATCGGTTCGGATGAAAATCTGGTGGCAAGCGGTCAGGGGGATAAAGACGGTCTGGAATATACTTTCGCCAAAGATGATAAAGTGATAACAGGCGGAGAGTTTTTGATCAAGAATCTGAAAATGAATAAAGTCAGCGTTATTGAGCAGGAAATCGGTGTACAGCCTGTTTTGTGTTTCGGCAACAGCAGCGGAGATGCAGCAATGGCAAACTTTACAATCAACAATAACAAGTATAAGAGTGCGGCATATATGCTGTGCTGTGATGATACGGAGCGTGAAAACGGCAATATTGAAAAAGCCGACAAAATGCGTAAGACCTGTGAAGAAAACGGCTATACGGCTGTTTCAATGAAAAACGACTGGACAACGATTTACGGTGACGGTGTGACTAAAAAATAATGATCAGCAGGGGCATCATTAACGGGTTTGATACAGGTGAACATTTATACTGTTCAAAAAAACAGAAACTCAAACTCATAAAGGAATGAAAAATGTTGCCGTTTTCAATAAAGGAGATGGAGGAAAGAACATGAAAAGTACAAATAAAAAAATCGGAAAGCTGATAGGGACAACTTTGCTGAAAATGTATCCCGGTTCATTTCTTCATGCTTTGATGTTTGGATTTCTTTTTATGGTTGACAGCATACTTGCAGGAAATACGATCGGAGCAGAGGCGATTTCTGCCGTAGCAATAGGACTGCCGTGCTACTACGGATTGTTTTTGGCTCTTGTAAATGCTATTATTCACGGCACAAGCCTCAAAGTTACATGGGCAAAAGGTCGTGCCGATCAGAATGAGTTTCAAAGGACATTTGTGGGAGGGCTTACATTTGCAGGAATGGTTGGTCTGTTTTTTACAATATTGGTTCTCGTTCTTGCGGTTCCTCTGACAGCAGCATTCGGCGGGGCAAAGACAACACCGGAAATAGTTGATTATGCATTGCTTTAAAAAGACCGTTAGAGAATCTCTCCGACAAGGGATTTGGTTTACTGTTGTATGGTGTCTGATATGTCTTGCGGGTCTGCCGCTGCTGTCAAAGCTGTACGGAATGGAACTTACCCCCGATATACAGGAAGGCGTACTGCTCACGATGATATTTACACCTGCGTTTCTGATTCTGTATATGCTTACGGTATTCTATGAATTGACGGAAAGGTTTGGTTCATCACTTCTTAGAGCCTGTTTTGATATCATTTTTGAGTTTTTCGATTTCGATTATATAAAA
>CAMHPW010000253.1 GCA_946187095.1 uncultured Clostridia bacterium
GTCAACATATTTTTATAACTTTTTATAAAATCGTTTTAACTGTTAAAAGCCTCCGATATTTAATATATTGTAATTATAACATATAATTTTGGCAAAATACAGTTTTTTTTTGATAAAATATTGACATGAGAAAAAAAAAATTCTATAATTTAATTGCTTTAATGCAATAAATGATTAAAGGAGTTTGAGAAAAATGGTAAGAATAGGTATTTTAGGCTACGGCAATATCGGCAAAGGTACGGAAATCGCCGTTGCACAGGCTGATGATATGGAACTGGCTGCCGTATTCACAAGAAGAGATCCCGCAAGTGTCAAGATCATGACAGAGGGTGTGCCCGTTGTGAATGTCAGCGAAATAGAGTTCTGGAAAGATAAAATTGATGTTCTGGTATTGTGCGGCGGAAGTGCCACGGATTTGCCTGTACAGACTCCCGAATATGTGAAATATTTCAATGTAATAGACAGCTTTGACACTCATGCAAAGATACCTCAGCATTTCGCCAATGTCGATAAAGCCGCCAAGGAAACAGGGCATATCGGCATGATTTCGGTAGGCTGGGATCCCGGTCTGTTCTCTCTCAACAGAGTTTATGCCAATGCCATTCTCCCCGACGGAAAAGACTATACTTTCTGGGGCAAGGGTGTCAGTCAGGGACATTCCGACGCTGTAAGACGTATCAAAGGCGTTAAGAATGCGAAACAGTATACGATTCCGATCGAATCCGCTCTGGAAGCCGTCAGAAGCGGCAGCAATCCCGAACTTTCCACAAGGGATAAGCATCTGAGAGAATGTTTTGTCGTACTGGAGGACGGTGCAGATGCTGCACAGGTCGAAAAGGAAATCAAGGAAATGCCGAATTATTTTGCCGATTACAATACGATCGTTCACTTCATTGATGAAGAGGAATTCAACAAGAATCACAGCGGCATGGCACACGGCGGTTTTGTATTCCGCTGCGGAAAAACAGGCGTTAATAAAGAAAATACGCATATTATCGAATACAGCATCAAGCTGGATTCCAACCCCGAATTTACCACAAGTGTCATTATTGCATATGCAAGGGCTATCAAGCGTATGGCTGATGAAGGTCAGACAGGCTGCAAGACTGTATTTGACATTCCGCCTGCATACCTCTGCACTCAGTCAAAGGAAGAACTTCTCGCTAAATTCCTTTGATAATAATATTACTCTCCCAAAAAACTATCATTAAGGAGGTATTTTATGATAAAAGTCGCATTTTTTGACACAAAGGAATATGACAGGGCATCGTTTGAGCTTTGCAATGTCCGGAATGAAATGGAATTCAAATTCCTTGAAACGAAACTCACGGAAGATACCGTTGAATTGGCAAGAGATTGTGATGTTGTTTGTGTTTTTGTGAATGATACCGTGAATGACAAAGTGATAGACAAGCTGTATGAATACGGTGTCAAAATGATTGCACTGAGATGTGCAGGGTATAATAATGTAGATTTAAGCCGTGCTTACGGTAAGATTCACGTTGTACACGTTCCTGCGTATTCGCCTTATGCCGTTGCGGAACACGCCGCCGCCCTTTTGCTTACGTCTGTCAGACGTATTCACAAGGCTTATAACAGAACAAGGGATTTCAACTTCTCCCTGAACGGTCTGACAGGCTTTGATCTTCACGGTAAAACAGTCGGTGTAGTCGGTACGGGCAAGATCGGTCGTATTTTTATCAATATCTGTCAGGGATTCGGTATGAATGTGATTGCCTATGATAAATTCCCTGCCAAAGACAGCGGCTTGAATTATGTATCTCTTGATGAACTGTTTGAAAAAAGCGATATCATTTCCCTGCACTGTCCCTTGACGGAGGAAACGACTCACCTGATCAACCGTGAAAGTATTGCCAAAATGAAAAAGGGTGTCGTTATCCTGAACACATCAAGAGGTGCTTTGATCAATGCCGAGGCTTTGCTTGACGGTATCAAGTCAAGAAAAATCGGTGCGGCGTGTCTTGACGTTTACGAAGAAGAGGCGGATATTTTCTTTGAGGACAGATCGGGACATATCCTGAATGACGAACTGTTAGCCCGTCTGATATCCATGCCGAATGTGATCGTGACTTCCCATCAGGCATTTCTGACAAAAGAGGCACTTACCAATATCGCTGAAACCACTGTGAAAAATATCAAATCTTTCTTTGAAAATGACGGCTTGTGTGACAATGAACTTTGCTATCGCTGCGGCAATATCGAACACTGCAAGAAACAGAGAAAACAGAGATGTTTCTGAAACATCAGACAGATAAAACAAAAATGGGGAATGTGAAATATTTCACATTCCTCATTTCTCATTTAAAATCAGAATTTGCCTTCTTTGGCAGCCTCTTCAACGCTTACTGCAACGGCAACGGTTGCACCGACCATAGGATTGTTGCCCATGCCGATGAGTCCCATCATTTCAACGTGAGCGGGAACGGAACTTGAGCCTGCGAACTGAGCATCTGAATGCATACGTCCCATTGTATCCGTCATGCCGTAGGAAGCAGGACCTGCAGCCATGTTATCGGGGTGAAGTGTACGTCCTGTACCGCCGCCTGATGCAACGGAGAAATATTTCTTGCCCTGTTCGTTGCATTCTTTCTTGTAAGTACCTGCAACGGGGTGCTGGAAACGTGTCGGGTTGGTGGAGTTGCCTGTGATGGAAACGCCGACATTTTCATGGTGCATGATAGCAACGCCTTCCTGAACGTCATCTGCACCGTAGCATTTAACGGTAGCTCTCAAGCCTGTTGAGAAAGGCTTTTCATAGATAACTTTCAATTCGGCAGTTTTATAGTCATACTGTGTTTCAACGAATGTAAAGCCGTTGATACGGGAGATAATCTGTGCAGCGTCTTTTCCAAGACCGTTGAGGATAACACGCAGGGGCTTCTGACGGACTTTGTTAGCCTTTTCAGCGATACCGATCGCACCCTCAGCGGCAGCAAATGACTCATGACCTGCAAGGAAACAGAAACATTCTGTTTCTTCTTCAAGGAGCATTTTGCCGAGATTGCCGTGACCGAGACCAACTTTTCTGTGGTCGGCAAC
>CAMHPW010000254.1 GCA_946187095.1 uncultured Clostridia bacterium
ATATTGATGATTATTATTTATCAAATCCAACAATCAGTGCTGCTATGGATTTAGGGTTTTCATTGAATGATGCAGTGGAAGCATGGTCAATATATGGTGATAATAAAGTAAGAACCGATCAAGTGCTTGTATTGCAAAGTATAGTAAAAAAATCTTACTTCAAAAAACCCTCTCCGGCAAGGCAATTACGCTTTGTCGGAGAGGTCTTTTTACATTATGGAGTCTATGGAAAGATTGATTATATTTTTATACATTGGATTTCCGTCAAAAGATACTTCCACTATTGCAAAATCAGAAATAGTATTTTGGGGATCAATTATTATTTCAGTTTCACTCAGGTAGTCCAGAACTACATTGGCAACCGATCTGCCTGTTATGTTTCCGACAGAAGAAAGAAAATAAACACTGACTTCACACTGTACCTTTGCGTTGTTTTGAGAGTATTTTCTTCGTTTTTCAGGATCATTCAGCTTTATTGACAGCCTGCCGTTATACTCTAAATTTCTGATAAATATGCCGTTGTTGTAAAACATATCCAATGAGGGATCACATCGGATAATTCCTTTATATGCCGTATATTTGTCGGGATACTGTGTTTTAAGCAGATAAAGCAATGTCTGTTTTTCAGCCGGTGTACGGCACACTATACCCTTCAAACAGTCTTTTATACATATACCGTCCCGTCTGACAACTTCGGCTTGTCGGTGACGGATAATATCATCTCTGTTTTCAGGCGAAAAAGCACCCTCGTGATAAATCTTATCGAATGGCAGTTTTGCAAAATTTTCTGCACCGCTTAATAAGTTCAGGTCGTTCGTACCGGCACAGGTGGTTTCTGAGAACTCCACACCGTCCATCAAAAGAACTTTTTCAGCGTCCAAAAAGAAGAATATCGGAACGGGACAATTAGCGTTAATGTCTGCTTTTCTTACCGTTTCCGGTTTGTATCCCTCGTTATGATATTGAGTGGGCGTTTTAGGACGGAAGTATAATCTTGCATACTCCTTGATTTCTGATGATGATACGGACAATACTGCCGGGCTTGCATTATCAGAAACCATTAAATCTTCTTCGCTTGCTTTGTGCCTTGCGTATATCCAACCTTTTTCTATAATATTCAGTGCATTTCGGATGTCGGTAAAATGATAAAAATACATTGACCACCAATTCCGGCTTTTTGGCAGTCGTTTTCTTTGTGCTTCAATAATCTCACGGTAAGTCATATTATCCCTCTGCACACTGATAACCTGTGCTTTCTTCTAATTTGTTTTCATCTCCCGATACCAAAATCGGCTGCAAATATTTCAGCTTACTTAAAACCTGTAAAAGAATAGCGGAGTATTCTGCATAAGTTTCCGGTATCCGGTCATTCTCAATGATACCTGTGTTTCTGATATAATCCCAAAAATCACAGAACTGTTCATCTGAAATAGTAAACTCCCTGCCATTTTTTATTGTCAGGCTATCATCCTGCCAACTTATATGTTTGATACTTCCGTCAGCATAAAGAATTTGGTTATTGCTTTCAATAACTGCCTGCAATTCTTCTTTCAAGGTCTGAAAACTCAATGATTTAGGATTGCTGTGCAGCCAATCAACAAAAGCTGTATCTGTGTGTTCGGGGGTATCGGAAATATTATAGTTATCAGTGTATATATAAATACTGATCGGCAAAGGACGGAGATATTTTTCCATTATGAGCTTTACGGCTGACCATTCCAAGCCGCCATTGCCACAACCAAGTTTAGGAAAGGCTATCGACTCGATACCAAGCCTTTCATAATTATCAACAAACTTTTGAAGTCCGCTTTCAATATATTCCATTCTGGACGGATTTCTCCAATGCTTTTTTGTCGGGAACATCAATACCCATTTTTCAGGGGATTTCCATAAGTATAGCTTTCCTGTGTCAAGCTGCTGTTTTTCGCAAACTCTCTGATATGCGGTAAACATTTCAGGATATTTCTTTTTGAATTGTAATGCAATTCCTTTACCCATTACACCAACAGTATTGACAGTATTAACTTGTACCTGTGCAGGACTTGACAACAAATCTCCTTTAAGATATATCAGCATAATTATCACCCTCTAACTGTCACATAAACCTTATAAATCTCTATTATCAGTATATCATACAAGGGCTGTCTTTTCAATATCAGCCAAAAATAAAACAGCTATCCGATAGGTGATTGTGCTATTATCAGTTTTCGCTTGACAATCGACTAAGAAACCGCCTTTCATATCACCGGCACCAGAACAGTAATCAAGTACATTATTACCTTGGGCAGTCTTGTCGAGAATATTCTTTCCGTCTGGACATTGTCCCCATGTGATATTTGTAATTTCTTTAATACCCGTAATCTGCCAATCGAAAGGTACTTCTCGCTTTAACTGCTCATTCCACACCATAGCACCGCCCGATGACCGATACGGCTTGCCGTTCTCATCAGGAAAATCAAACTGAGTGAACCAATAGTCGTACAACAGCTTGAGTTGCTGCTGTAAATTATCGTTTATAGTTTTATTTCCTAATGCACTAAGGTAAAAGAGGTGAATAATTTGGCAAGGGTATATGGTCAAGATACAGAAGAAAACAGAAAAGAGCGAAGATCATATCAAGTATTATTCGGACTGATGAATACAGATATTTGGTCGTTTCTCGGAAGAGATAACCACGATCATGGTGTTGATTATTCCTTTGAATTTATTGAAAATGGTGAATTCAAAGGCTACAGAATTCTTGCTCAAATCAAAGGGAGCAAGGCTACCAATATCAGAAACAGCCAAGTAGTTTTTGATTTGCCAGTAAAAACAGCAAATTACGCAGTTGGGAGTTCACAGCCCTTTATACTTTTTTTCGTAGATTTGTTGACTAAGTGCGCATATTATCTTCCCTTGCAAGATTATTTTATCGCTAATTCAGATAAGATGAAGTCATTAGAGAAAAACACAAGCACAATTCGTGTTTTCATTCCATTGGATAATACTATTGACGATCCAGAGCTGATCGCTATTGCCAAATCACAGTATTC
>CAMHPW010000255.1 GCA_946187095.1 uncultured Clostridia bacterium
ATAATGCCTTTATTGATACACTGTGATGACTGCGGATACAGGTCATTATTCAGGAAATCAATGCACTCTTTGAGCTGCTGTGTCGTGAATTTATCGGCATTTTCCGCCCTCAATGCACTGTGAATCTCATTGATTTTATTCAGAATATAATCATAGCGTGTCTGACCTTTTGCATTTTTATCTGTATAATCGGATATCCTGATACCGACAATATCTTCCGAAAAAGGCTTTCCAGCAGCTTTTTCGGCATATTCTTTCACTTCCTGTGAAATAGTCCCCTGTGCCTCGATAAAGCATTTGACTTCCTCTGACAAGACAAGTGCCAGATTATAATAATTTTCCCATTCCTGTTTTTTGGCATCAGCCTCAAATATTTCGTCAAGCGTATTCACGGCAACGTCCTTGGAACTTGCCAGAGCACTTTCATATCTGCCTTTATTATATAACTCAATCGCTTGATTGAGTTCATTTGTGAGTGAAACCATCTGACGTGAAGAATATTTTTCTCCCTCAAAATCGTCTTTCAGAGATTTCAACAAAGCCTGTGCTTCTTCAATATATGCCTTTGCAATTTCTTTCGCCTTTTCATCTTTCGCCCGAATGTCGGCTTTAAGCTGTTCCAGTTCACTCATATAGCCTGCATACTTTTCGTTAATATTCGCCGTAACATTCGCCATTGTTTCGGCTATATTCTTTTGATAGCCGTTATTGAAATCATTCTGTGCCTGATAGATATTCTGCATGGACTGTACACGGGATTCTTTCAGCTTTTTAAGATATTCCTGATATGCATTGATATCATTCTGTTCGGCAATTTTCTGCAATTCCGCTCTCTGCACATCAAGTTCATTCATCATGCTGTCAAAAGCCTGTGCATTAAGTCTTGACTGTTCATTCATGCTTTGATACATCTCATTTTTAAAACTGCCTATTCTGTTTTCAACACCGCTTGTATTGATTTGCGGTCTGGGAATAGGCTGTGCAGGGGGAATTGTCCTTGCAGACCGGTTATATCCCTGATAATAGCCTTGCTGTGCTTGTACATTATTCCGAATTTGACTGTTCTGCTGTTGCTGACGGCTGTTTCCTGTATTTCGCCGACTTCTGCCGCTGATAGCCCTTGCCGCCCCTGCCGCTGCATACGCAACTCCCGCAACTGCCAAGCCGCCCAATATCAACGGCAATCCGCCAAAAATCAACGGAATCATTATCAAACCTCTTGATTCTCCACTCATTTAACTCAAACTCCTTTCAAGAAACATCAATTTTTCTTCAACCTTTGATAACAGTTCTTTGTCAAAAGACATTTTGCACGATTTCCATATATCATTGGTAACTTCTGCTGAATTTTTATTCGTAACCAAACTCATAACGAGCGATAAATTTTCATCACACATATCATTATATAATATATGAAGAATAGCAAAATACTCATTTTCTGAAATATTATCAGGATATGCACTCTTTATCGTATCATAAATTTCTTTAAGAGAAACAGGAATGTCCATAAATTTAACCTCAGCTTTTTTTCTTCATGTTCTCCAAATCTTTCGCTGTTTCGCTGAAAGACTTATTCGTATTCAATTTCAGTGCATTGATATCAGACGTATAATTCACAATACCCGATTCCGTATCGCATTTTATCACTTCACATATATGCTGACAGATATCACGGGAATATATCTCCTGTTCCGCACCGTTATAGTCTATATGCACAATAATTCTGTTTTCGACATTCGACTTGTTTTCAACGGGTACAAGATAGACATATATCCTGTTTTCCGATGCATTTTCAAAGACAAGTTTCAGCCATTCTCTTGTATCTTCCGTGACTTCCTCACCGTCAAACGTGATTTTCACATAATCCTGAAAATTCTTTGAAGCAAGTACTTCTTTTGTCGCCTGACGATAGCCCGTCATATCCTCATGCCATTCCAGATTTATCTCATCTGCCAGAAAGTCAATGATACTTTCTCCCCATTCCGCACGCTGACAGGATGCCGTATACCTCAGTTTATACACGTTATGCAATTCTTCAAGCCGTTTATCTATCTTTTCAACATCTTTGATATACTCTTTCAATTCATCTGTATTCGCACTGTCGGGCTTTTTGAGATATTCGTCTTTGCCGATTTTCTGAATCTCTGCCGCAATTTTCCTGTACTTGTTCATGTTATGCACGAGTTCCGCAAATTCTCCCCTTGTCCAATAGTTTATCTCGACAAGGTGTTTTTTACGCAATTCTGCATTTTTACCGCTTTTTTCGGAAATATATTCTTCCCAGTCGTCCAATTCCTGCTGAACCTTTGCCGCAAGATAATTCAGTTTCATCACGAACAAGTCATATTGACCGTCCCACTCCTCGACTTTATCATCTATGTTATAACCAAGTCTTTCCAAGCCTGATTTTGCGGAAATCGCAACCGCTGTTGCGGCCTCAAACAAGCCTGCTTTATACAACTGCTGACCGTCTTTGATGGCATTATAGAAAATCTGCAGTCTTTTCGGCATGAATTTTTCATGGGGCTTTTTCTCTATCATGTGAAATTCACCCGTTGCATGAAGAAGATATTCCCTTGCCTCCTGACTGCTGCCCTCGTTACGCTTCGACAAGTCCTCTCTGACGGACTGAACGGCTTGTTCCAATTCCTGTGTCTTACGGGCAAGGGCTTCTTCACTTTTTCGGACATCTTCCAAAAGCCGCCTGTAATCCGCATTCATATCCGCAATTTCATTTTGCATATCCCTGTCAAGACCTCTTTGATAGTCTTTCAGCATACGCTCATATTCTTTTTTGGATTTCTCGTCATGCTCACGGACAGCCCTTTTCATATCCTCCTGATAGTTTTTTATAGCCTGTTTATTTTTATCCGCCATTTTTCTGCGTTCCGTTTCAGCCTGCTGATTCTGCTGACGGAGCTGTTTTTGCAGGGCGTCTATTTCCCTTTCAAGCTGTTTCACCTTGTCAACTGCCATCTCATGAACCCTCTATTTCCATTGTTTTCTTTTGCTGAGCCTGAATGAA
>CAMHPW010000256.1 GCA_946187095.1 uncultured Clostridia bacterium
AATGCATCTATGTATATATCAAAATTAGAAATAAGTATGATAGGTTTGGAACGGTGTAAAACTTTATTAAGAATAGAAGCAGAAAAAAATCCAGAAAAAGATAATAGCGATGAATTAGAAGAAAAAATAAATTTAGCAAAAGAAGAAAATATTAATTTATTAAATGAAATAAATGACTTCCAGGATAAAGGAAACGAATACGAATCAGAAATAATAAATTTAAAAAATGCTAATGATATGATTATATTTCCGATACAAAATTAGTGATATGGCTTGAAACGGCTGATGCCGAAAATAGCATTAAGGATATTGCAGAACTTCTGAAAACCGAAAAGTTTTTAGACAACGATTTATCGAAAACCGCAGATATTTATATTTCCGAAACAGAATGTGCGGAGATTGAAAATTTCCGTAAATTTTATCCTTTGTAATTGTAAATTTTGATTTATCGCAATAAAGCCGAGTGCATAAAATAATTGCACATTGCTAATTGCTCATTGATTTACGGGGGCGTAAAGGTTTCGACAGGGAGTGTGAGCTTCGGCAAGCGGGCAGCGGCACTGCAGAACCGCTATAAAATCCGCAGAACTTTAAAATTAAACGACAACAATAAAACTGTTGCCCTCGCTGCTTAATTAGCGAGCGTTCCTGTTGAGAGTACCACGGCTCTTCAGGGGCGTCGATGAGTGGTGAACGTGAACGGGAATGAGCCTTGCTTTCCGTCATGACTCAAAGGCTACCGAAACGCAGAGTCTGCCAACAGACGCTGTGACGGGGGAATCTCAAAATATTGGCTACGCCCGTAGAAAACCGCTGTAAGTGCTTTTTGGACAGGGGTTCAATTCCCCTCGCCTCCACCATGACCGTATGAATTCTGAAAATCAGTGTTCATACGGTTTTATTTTGTCTTGACAAATTCATATACAACCTTTATAATAATACAGAAATATATGATAAGAGGTGTTGTATATGGAAAAATTCATTCCCTTTGAAAAACTTTCAAAGAAAAGGCAGAAAGAACTCAACAAAGCCAAAAGAACCACATGGGGCATGACAAATCCCGTGACAAGACGTGAAAAAAATCCCAGAGCCTATGACAGAAATAAACTCCGTTCCGAAAAATCGGAAAAAGAGTTTATTTTTTTTTTGCATAAAACACTTCATTTCAGCCGATATTTCTATTACAAAAACTGAAAGGACTGGTACATATGAAACTGTTGTTCAAAAGCATGGTATGCGGTCTTGTCATATCGTGTATCCTCTCCATGACAGGCTTCTGCAGCGTATGCGACAATCTCCGCAATGATATCTTCCGCCTGCATATTTTAGCCAATTCCGACTCCGTACAGGATCAGACACTCAAGCTGAAAGTCCGTGACGGTATCCTTGACTATACATCAGAGATTTTCAAAAGCTGCCAAAGCCGTGAACAAGCCATTCGGACTGCCCGAACACATCTTGATGAGATCAGGTCAAAATGTCAGGCAATTATCCGTGAAAACGGCTTTGACTACAGCGTTGCAGTCTATACAACGAAAATGTCTTTTGATACAAGAGTATATGAAAATTTCACTCTGCCTGCAGGAAAATATGATGCCCTGCGTATCGTGATCGGCAGCGGCAAAGGTCACAACTGGTGGTGCATGATCTATCCGTCACTCTGCCTTCCCTCTGCACAAAAAAACAAGCCCGAATCCTCACTTGACCAATCCGAAACGGATGTGATATCCCATTTCGGACAGTATGAAGTGAAATTCAGGCTCGTTGAAATTTTTGAAAATATATCTTCGCTTTTTGAACAGGATAACTGAAAACGTCATTTCCACAATTTTCAATTTTCCCAGACGCTGTAGTTGGATTTCTGATTTTTCTTGACGGCATACAGCTTCATATCGGCGTGTTTCAGAGCAATATTCATTCGTTCTTCGTTATAGACATCTTCATAGGCAATGCCTATGGAACATGAGACACGGTGATTTTCGGGAATGCTTACTTTCTCCCCTACTGCCGACTGTATTGCGGGAATAAAGTGATCACTTTTATCGATGGCTTTATAAATGGACTTTGCCAATTCGATGCCATCATCTATTGTATGTTCAGGCATGACGATCAGGAATTCATCTCCGCCGTATCTCACGATGTAGCCGTTATTCTTTGTGACACGTTCAAACAGTCTGGAAAAGGCGATCAGAATGATATCTCCGACATCATGACCGAATGTATCATTGCAGAATTTGAAATTATCCAGATCAATATACAGAAGAGTAAAGCAGACATCATTTCTCCTGCCTTTGCTGACAAGAGCAGCATATTCTTCTACTTTTCTGGAAAAGCCCTGTCTGTTGAGCAGTCCCGTCAGCACATCCGTCACGGCAATCTGCCTGAGTTTCTTGTTGATCTGGTCGATCTCGTCATTGGCTTTGATCTTGTACAGCGTATTGGGAAGCTGACAAAGAGCCGATTTGAAGATCATCAGGTCATTTCTGTCAAGGAAAATGATGCCGCCTGTCATGTTTTCATGCAGTTCTATCGCAGCGATCATCAGACCGATCAGTTCATCTCCCTGTGAAAGCGGAACACACGCAAATGACACAATATTATTGACACCGTACAGTGAAAGTATTACGCTGTATTCATAGAATTCCCTGTCAAAGCGTGAGGCAACGACCTCTTTTTTATGCTTGGAAAAATAGGCTGTAATGTCATTCAGCATTTCGTCCGATATTTCAAGACCGCCGCTGTTGTATCGGATGACGGGCTTTTTATTTGTCACTTCCACATAGAGCATACTGTCTATATTATAATTATTCTGCATGGCGGTCATGCAGTTTTCGATGATATCATTGTAAGTGGAATTTTTCTTGTTGAGAAGATCCTGCCATGCCATCAGAAAATCAAGACCTTTGGTTTTATCGGCAAGAGCCATATCCCTTTCGGAATCCCGCACCAGATTCTCTCTAAAACACAAATAACCATCCACATATCTCAAATAAATCCTATATATCG
>CAMHPW010000257.1 GCA_946187095.1 uncultured Clostridia bacterium
AAAACGAATATCAGGAAAGTCCTCCCGTACTTTCAGTATTTCCTTTATCAGATCAGCACCACGATTACGATAACCACGAAAAACCACAACAATATGCGGCAGAAAGTCGATAACTCTCCTTGCAAAGTCGGTACGCAATTCGTTTTCATAGCTTAAAACACCGTAGTTATGCTCCGTAAAGTCCAAGTTTTTAGCAAGATACTTTTGCGTGTTCTTATCGCATAATATAATCAAATTCACTGTTTATCCCTCATTTCATTCAAGAGAGCTTTGAGCTGTTCTATTCTTTCGTCTGTAAATGCTTCGTAGAGAATTGATGACCAGACAAAGATATAATCCTTGCCGTCAGACCGACGGAGAATAACGAGCCTGCTTCTGTACTCCTGTGCTTCTGCAAGTCCTGTTGCCCGTCTGAAAACTGTCGGCTCTGCTGTTGACCAATACTTTTCAAGCGTTCTTTTGCTGAGAACGGAATTGCCTGTTACCTTGCTGAATTTATATCTGCCGTCAGAATAGTAATACTGATATACCGTAATGTCTGATAAATTGAGTTTTTTTGATTGTTCGGTTATTTCCTTTAAGGCTTCTTTGAAAGTTCGGTTGACCTTTGGTTTTGCTTTGCTGACCGTTTCAGGCTGATAGATCGGGACAGGCACTTTCGGCTTTTCTTCCTCTGTGACTGTTTCCGATTGTCCGAGCAGTTTTATCTTTACTTTCCTTTTTCCGAATGATATTCCCATAATGCACCTCAATGTCAGGATAACAAAGGACTTGCCGCCCTCTGTTATCCTGTTTTCATACACTAATTTTCGCCAAACTTTGTCGTGCAGATCTTATACATCAGGCTGTCAGTCGGTATCGGCTTTTCAAACGGAATGATTTTTCGTCCGCACACGATAAGCCCACTTCCTTTTTTGCCTGTTTTCAGATAGCTTTCCTGTGACGGTGACAGGCTGAACAGCTTTTGAAGCGTGTCCAAATCCTCTTTTCTCTGCTGTAACAGGACAACAAATTCAGAGTTCAGGAGCATTGTTTTTGCCTGTGTACTTGTCAGCACTTCGGTGATGTTCTGTGTAATAGCAGTAGGCACACCGCCGTATTTACGAATACGCTTATAGACCTTTGCGAAAAATTCACCGCTTCTATGCGTTGTCTTTCCTGCACCATCGTTGAACATAATCGAAAACTCATCAATCCACACCCAAGTCCTGATACCGTTATCTCTGTTTTTACTCACTCTCTGCCACACATATTCAAGTACAACTTGCAGACCGACAGGTCTTATCTGCTCACCCATAGAGGAAATATCGAAAACAAGAAAACGCTTGTCGGTGTTGATGTTTGTCTTTCCTGAAAAGATGTTGAAAGAGCCTGTGATATACAGTTCAAGGGACAGTGCAAGGTTTTTCGCTTCAATTTCGGGCATTGATACAAGGTTTTTGTAGAAGTCCGTGAAGGTCGGTATCTTGCTCATATCGCCGTGAGAAGTGATAAACTCACGGTATGTTTCCTTGACACAACGGTCAATCAGCGTTCTTTCGTTGCTTGTCAGCTCCGCACCCTTTGCCGTTTCGCAAATCGTCATAATAAACTCTGCTTTGTTGGCAATAGCCGACTGTCCTTCTTCAACAGCATTCAGGTCAATATCAAAGACATTCAGCTTTGTCGGAGAGTTTGGTGCTATTTTCAGAATTGTGCCGTCAAACTCTTTGACTAACGGCTCATACTCACGCTCAGGATCAATGACTATGACTTCATCTTCGGGGAATTTCAGCAGTACATCAAACATTTCAGCCTTTGAAAACATAGACTTTCCTGCACCTGATGTTGCCAAGACAAAGCCGTTGGAGTTCATTTCTGCCGTCCTGTCAAGAGCAATAACATTCTGTGTTACCAAGTTCTTTCCGTAATAGACACCGTTCTTGACAAAGTGGTCGATGTGATTGAACGGAATAAGCACTCCTGCCGCATCGGACAGCATCGGGAATGATACCTTGTTGTTATTCTTTTGGCTGAACGGCATTTGTGCAAAGGGCAGAACAGCCTGCAAAGCCTTTGCCTGCTGACCGCCCAGCGTTTCAATCTGCAACTGATGTTTTGCACCGATAGTCTGACGGATATGTAATGTCAGTTCTTCGAGTTCCTCTTTTGTTTTGGCAGAAACGGCAATAAATATTGCCACTTCAAACAGCTCACACTCCGAGCCGCCAAGCCTTTCCTGCAACTGATTGAGGTTTTTACGCTCATCAGAAAGTCGGTAAGGGATATAGTCACCGCCTGTTTTATGGTTTTGCTCCATACGCTTCTGAATAGTCAGCTCCAAAGCAAAAATCTTCTTTTGAAGCATATCCATAGCCTGTGACTTTGCAATTCTTGTTATCTGCTTGCTGACGGTTATCTTTTCGCTGTTGTCGATAATGTCATTTATCATTTCATCGTCAACATAAGTCGAATACTCCTTGATGAAAAGCACTCTTGTAAGCTGATCGCCTATTTCAATTTCGTGCTTGCCGAAACGAAAATAGGCAGGCGTAACATAGTTCTTGATACGACTGCCGTAAGCGTTTTTCGGGAGCATAAAAGGTACTTCCGAAAACTGATGATAAAATTTGTAGAGTATCTCAAAGACTTCTTCAGGGAACAACTGCTTCGTTGTAGAGCCGAGAGAAGAAAAAAGCTGCTGCAAGTCCTGATAGCACTTGAACAGCACATTTGCATTGTCGATTTTGCCTGTCGGCTTGTAGGACAGAGCCATCAGCATAATTTTCTTTGCTCCTGCTTCGGTACTGCCACTGATAACATCACCCATAATCTTTCTGTAATCGTCAGATATTTCGGGATAATCCTGAGAGAACGGCATAAGCGTTTCCCTGAGAATATCCGTATCAATATCGGTATTCATTATAAATTCCTGCAATTTGATGTCAGTCGGGATAGAGTTCATAAGCTGTGTGTACTTCTTATAAACTTCCTGCTTTTCTTCGTCACGG
>CAMHPW010000258.1 GCA_946187095.1 uncultured Clostridia bacterium
AATGTCATAGCAGACGATGCCTCTACTTTGGTAACTCTCGGAAATCTCGGTTCACCCGATGTTGTTCTGGCATTTGTCGGAATTCTCATTATTGCAGCCCTCTGGCATTTCAAAGTAAAGGGTGCTATCCTGATTGGAATCGTCGCTACATGGTGCTTTGGGATCATAGCCGAACTCACAGGCTGGTATCAGGTAAACGTGGATGCAGGCGTCTATTCCGTGATACCGAATTTCAGTAATTACTCCGTTTTTGCCCCCGTTGAAATCATGGCGAAAGAAACTTTCTTCAAATTCGACTTTTCCTATATCGCTTCCAATACGGTCAATTTCCTGGTAATCCTCTTTGCATTCCTGTTTGTAGACCTCTTTGATACCGTCGGCACTCTGATCGGCGTTGCACAGGAGGGCAAAATGCTCAATGATAAAGGTGAACTCCCCAGAGTAGGACGTGCTTTAATGGCTGACGCTATCGGTACAGTTTGCGGTGCCGTACTCGGCACTTCTACCGTTACCTCTTATGTGGAATCCACAACAGGCGTTGCAGAGGGCGGCAGAACAGGTCTGACAGCTTTGACATCTGCTGTATTGTTCCTGCTTGCTCTTCCGCTTTATCCGATTTTCCTTGCTATACCATCTTTTGCCACTACTCCTGCATTGGTATTCGTCGGCTTGCTCATGCTCAAAAACGTCACCAAAATGGATTTTGAATCCGATATCGCTGATTCGGTAGGCGGTTTCTTTGCCGTCATCATGATGCCTTTCTCCTATTCCATCGCCAACGGTATCATGTTCGGTATCATCTCATGGGTAATTTTGAAAGTCGTAACAGGCAAAATCAAAGAAATCCACCCTGTCATGTGGGTATCTTTCGGATTGTTTGTATTAAGAGTCATAACGATCATTCTGGGACTTTCTTCATGAATCACGAAACGGCAGGAAAAGAAAAATTCCTGTCGTTTTTTATTAAAAGGAGATGAATTTTATGCAGCATGAAATGCACTTATACAAAGAACCGTTTGACATGATCAAAAACGGCTCGAAAACCATTGAACTCCGTCTGTATGACGATAAAAGAAAACTGATTAAAGTCAATGACACGATCGTTTTCACAAGCACCGAAAATCCCGATGAACAAATTACTGCCAAAGTAACTGCTTTGCACGTCTTTGACAGCTTTGAAACGCTTTACCAAAATCTGCCCCTGCTGAAATGCGGATATACTCCCGAAACTGTCGCCAATGCAAATCCCGCTGACATGGAATCTTTCTACACAAAAGAACAACAGAAAAAATACGGTGTTTTAGGCATAGAAATACTTGCTATTACAATGCATAATGCATAATTGAATTGCAAACACAAAAACAATTTTGCATTGTGCAGTATTCATTGACTTATCCGAAAGTTTGTAATATAATTATCTCATTCGTAAGCGGAATGCACTGCAATTATGCATTATGTATTATGAATTATGAATTGTATTGAAAGGAAGAATATGAAAATGAATATCAGAGAACAGTCACTTGAAAAGCATTATGAATGGAACGGCAAAATTGAAGTCGTTTCAAGAGTGCCGATCACCAATTCGGAGGAACTTTCCCTTGCATACACCCCCGGTGTTGCAGAACCCTGCCTTGAAATTCAGAAAGATTATGACAAATCTTTCCGGCTTACCAGAAGAAATAATCTTGTTGCCGTTATCACGGACGGTACAGCCGTCTTGGGATTGGGCGATATCGGTCCCGAAGCAGGTATGCCCGTCATGGAGGGCAAATGTGCCTTATTCAAGGAATTTGGTGACGTTGACGCTTTCCCCCTGTGTGTACGCTCAAAAGACGTTGACGAAATTGTGAAAACTATCTATCTCATTTCGGGCAGTTTCGGCGGTATCAATTTGGAGGACATTTCCGCTCCCAGATGTTTTGAAATTGAGAGAAGATTGAAAGAAATTTGTGATATTCCCGTATTCCACGACGACCAGCACGGCACGGCTGTTATCGTTGCCGCCGCTATGCTGAATGCCCTTAAAATCGTTAAGAAAGATATTAAAGACATTAAAGTTGTTATGAACGGTGCAGGCTCGGCAGGTATCGCTATCGCTAAACATATTATGAATATGGGTGTGCAGCATATCACTCTTTGCGATAGCAAGGGCATTATCTGTGAAGGCAATACAAAACTCAATTCCGAAAAGGCTGAAATGGCTAAAATAACCAACCGTGAACACCTGACAGGCACTCTGGCAGATGCTATGAAAAATACAGATGTATTTATCGGCGTATCTGCACCGAATGTTGTAACGGAAGATATGGTCAAATCCATGAATGAAAATGCGATTGTTTTCGCCATGTCCAACCCGACTCCCGAAATCATGCCCGATCTGGCTAAAAATGCCGGTGCAAGAGTAATCGGAACAGGTCGTTCCGACTTCCCGAATCAAATTAATAACGTGCTTGCATTCCCCGGCATTTTCAGAGGTGCTCTGGACTGCCGTGCAAGAGAAATCAATGAAGATATGAAAGTGGCCGCTTCCTATGCGATTGCCTCACTCGTAGACGACAGCGAACTTTGTGAAGAATACATTCTGCCGAAAGCATTCGACAAGCGTGTCGGAAAGACCGTTGCACAAGCCGTTATCGCCGCCGCAAGAAAATCAGGCGTTGCAAGAAACTGATTTCAATTAGCAATGAGAAATTATAAGGAGCAATTTTAAGTAATTAAAAACATTGACATTAGTGATTAAATGTGTTAAAATGTACTTGGATATAGAAAATATATGATGTGCGGTCATCTAAAAAACGAAGATACCTAAAAATTTAAAAAGCCATGGTATTAGTTTGTGCTGACTTAACAGCAGGCGGAGCTGTGGGAAATCCATACCGGCTGAAATATTACGGTATAAGGTGTAGGGTAAGACCTTAACGGGTACAGCGAGTCGTGGCAGGTAACGAAAAATAACAAAAAATTTAATGAAAGGAGAAGCTATATTGAA
>CAMHPW010000259.1 GCA_946187095.1 uncultured Clostridia bacterium
TACGGCGGCAGTGATTTCGCCTGTCGGCAAGATTTATGACCACGGCAAAGAAATCTGTTTCCCCAGCGGCATGGAAAAAATGGGTGAAGTTACTCAGAAACTCTATGATACTCTTACAGGTATCCAGATGGGCAGAATCGAAGCTCCCGAAGGCTGGATCAGAGAGATCAAATAAGCATAAAAAAATGGTGACTGCAAGTTTTATTGAGCTTGCAGTCACTTTTTCAATGTTTCTTTTGTTTTTTCAGGACAATGTTATGTATCACAGCCGTCAGGATAGCAGCCACGAAACAGCCCGAAGTCATTAAGACAGTAGATAAAAGCCAATGTCCGCCCCTGTTGTAGGCATAGAAATCTTTCCAGCCGCCGTTGGCTTCACCGATGACTTTCACTTCCAGATAATAGGCCATGCCGTATAACATCATGGGAACAGCCCCCAAAAGTGATTTCGGTATGCTGATATGATGTACTGTTTCAAAGAATACGAATGAAATCAATGCCAAAAGCGGAGTGGTAACGTGTACGATAATGAGCGAACCTTTGAGTACGAACATACCGTAAACGGGCATCAGGAATAAGACGGTTGCGACCATGGTGAGAGTGACACACGCTGTACCGATGAATTTGAGTATCAGTACGGCTTGGGGGAGAGTATCGGATTTTCCCGAAAGGATACGGATATCATACACTGCCGTAACGGCACATACGACAGCCGCAAGGATATTGGAATCCGTTGTGAAATATTTCAGGGAATCAAAGCCGTTCTGAATGAGAATACTCGGTTCTTCAAAAAAATAGGATATGAATATAATTACCGTGCTGACAAATGCGAGTACATTGAAAATGAGCGAAAGAATCGTTTTTCTTTTTGACATATATAAATCACCTCTGACGAAATTTTAACATAAACCGACAGGAAATTCAATGACATTCCGAAAATAAAATTTTTGTGGAAATTTATCGGATGATGTGTTATAATTGACAGGCAGGAGGGATTTGATGGAAACGGTGATAAAAAATTTTTATGACCTTACTCTTGACGAATTGGTGAAGATATATCAGTTGAGAGTAGCGGTATTTGTCGTGGAACAGAATTGTGCCTATCAGGAGATAGATGACTTGGATAAATATTGTGTGCATATCTGTTTTTGGGAGGACGGCAAATTACAGGCATATTGCAGAGTGATACCGCAGGGAGTATTATCGGATCATGTGCATATCGGCAGGGTGATATCCATAAAACGTCGCTGCGGTCTGGCGACACGGCTTTTGCATACGGGAATCAAATATGCCAAAGACGTTTTCAAAGCCGAAAAGATATTTGTCGAGGCACAGGTGTATGCAAGAAAATTATATGAAAAATGCGGATTTGTGCAGATATCGGAGGAATTCATCGAGGACGGCATACCGCATATCAATATGGAATTATGCGTAAAATGAGGAAGTCGGAAATGGCAAATTTTATTTCATATAAAGATTTTTTGGATATATTTGAACATGATGATGTGTTTTCAATAGATGAAACATACTTTTATTTTGATGATGAAACGGATAAAGGACACTACATAGGTTGTTTGAGAGAGTATGAGAAACCTTATTGGGCAGGCTATTGTGATATTCCCAATGGTACGGAGTTTTCAACCGCTTATGAGCTGTTCAATGCAAAAATTTATGATGGTTGTTCTCTGAAAGACAGATGGGATAATGTCGTAATTGAAATGATAGGCGGAATCTGCACAGAGGATTGGCTTGAAATATATAAAAATCACTTTATAAAAAATAATATGGGAGAGTTGAAAATGAAAAAGTATGATTATGTTACATTGAGGGAAAAACCTGAATTAAGAGAAAAATCTGCAAAATGGTTCAGCAGTAAATGGGGCGTACCCGAAGAAGCCTATCTGGAATGTATGGACGCATATTTAAGCGGTGAAACGGAATACGGCTGGTATATATGCCTTGACGGTGATAAAATCATAGGCGGATTGGGCGTTATTGAAAACGACTTTCACGACAGAAAGGATTTGTTCCCGAATGTATGTGCGGTTTACACGGAAGAAGAATACAGATGTCAGAGAGTGGCAGGCAATCTCTTGAATATGGTGGTTGACGATATGAAATCAAAGGGCATAAGTCCGATATATCTTTTGACAGACCATACAGGATTTTATGAAAGATACGGCTGGGAATTTTTCTGCATGGCACAGGGTGACGGCGAACCCGAACCGGCAAGAATGTACATTCATAGGTGAGATTTATGGATATTGAAAAAACAAAGGAATATTATGCACAGCTTGATTACAGTGATTTATGTCAGTGCGATGACTGCAAAAATTATGTGAAAAAGATAAAAGCGTCTTATCCGCTGATAGACGATTATTTATCGCAATTCGGAATTGATATCACAAAGCCGTTTGAAACAGCCCCTGTTGATTTTGATGAAGAAACAATTATGTATTTAATGGCACAATATATTGTAATGGGTGAATCGGACGGTTTTGAAAATACGAAAATCAATGATGTTGAGATTTTCATAACGGAAAGTCATCCCATGACAAGCATAACAGAACCGCATTTTGTGATAGAAATATGTCCTGTTTATTTGAAAAAAAATTGATTGGCAGGTGTAATTGATATGCCTATGGTGATAATTGAGGGCTTTGTTGTATGTTTGATATTGCTTGTTGCGTGTGTTGTGGGAATTGCAAACGGTGCTGTCAATTTGGTTTTCCTGTATGAAAAGGAAGTGCAGGAAAAAGCCGTTGAAACGGGACTTATTACCCGTGAGAAGATAAAAAGAAATCAACTGCTGTTTATGCTGTTCGGAATGTTGCCCTGCTGGATATTTATGATATGTTCTGTTTATTGGATAAATGGTGCAAGGGGATTTTTTGAGGGTTTCTGGCAGATATTATTCTTACAGATAATGATGGAATTCATAAACTTAATAAAGAGCATAGAGGAGTAGATAGCCCTACAGATGTTCT
>CAMHPW010000260.1 GCA_946187095.1 uncultured Clostridia bacterium
TTTAATGGAAGGATAATTAAATCTAATTATGGATTTTTATCCATGATGTGTATGTTTGCTTTGCAATTAATATTTTTAGTCATATTTTTAATCAAAAGACTAAATCCGGTAAAAGCGTATATGAAAAATTTCTCAAAAAAAGAAAAAAAATCCGAACAAGCCCCACCAAAAGAAAGATTAAAGCAGAAGTATCCTGAACGGTTCGGACATATTTCCGACAAAAGCAGAACGGAAATTTCAAGACGATACCGCAGACAGCTTTTTGCAAAAACATATTGTTCTTTGCTCAATGCCGACATAGAGTTTCTGCCGGACAAAAAGCCGTTCATATTTGCTCGCAGACATTCCCAGTCGTATGAAGTGGTTTATCCTTTGTTAAAGATTTCCCGGCTTTCGGATATGCCTGTCTTTTACGATTCGATGGACATAAAGTATGAATTGGAAGACTTCGTTCAGCAGATAAGAAACAGTGTCATGACAGGACTGATATTGACGGACAGTAAATGTCTGGTACTGTACAACATTGATGAAAACCGTTATCCGTTAAGTTACGGAACGGAATTGAGAGTAAGCTGTATGATTGACAACGGTACTTTTCTGAATATAAAAAATACTTCCAATGCGATATTTCTTGTATCGGATTTCGATATTGCAGCCGATTTGATTTTCGGCAATAAAGACAAAGATGTTTCTTCATGTACGGTCATTCTGAATGAGGTTTTCAGGCATATTTATATTGTGCCTGAAAATGCAGACGGTGATGTACAGTTGAGGGTGCTTTGTCATCAGGAACTTTCGGAAATGATTGAAGATACTTTCATTGATGGATTTGGTTATGGCGATAATGGTTTCAAGACGGTGAATGACGGTTTTGATAAATACGGAAATCCCGTTTTGAATGGGTGTCATTTGGACATTGTTCGCTTGATGAAGTTCAAAAGAGGATTGCTGAATAACGATATTTCAGGCAGGATTCTTTGCTATGATTTTCAGGTAGATTTCGTGCAGAAAATAATGTGTCCTGCAAAGGTCAAAATAAACAACATCAAAATTCGTGATGTCAGGGAGATGATTGAAAATGAAAAAAGTTAAAGTGATATTTGGAACTTTGCTGATAGTGCTTTTAACGGGGGCGTTGGGATATTTCATAGGCTTTTTGGCAAATCTTTTCAAAGCCTTTGACAGTACGCCATTCCATCCGCCCCCGACAGATTTGGTAAGTATATTTTCAGTTTTCAGCGAATGGCAATATGTTCAGTCTGCCTTGATTACATTGGGAATTATCATTCTGGTAATTGCATTTATTGTTATCAAAAACAGGATTGAAAGCCGAAATTTTGATGACAGGAATTTTTCTGTCAGTGAAAAAGGCACTTACGGTACAGCAAAGTATTTATCGGAAAAGCAGGCGAAAAAGCTGATGACGGCTGATAAATCAAATCATCTTCTGTCAATATGCAAAGAAATTGGCAAAGATGATAATGGTATCATTTTGGGTAAACTTCCAAACGGAAAAGTCGTTTTTAAGCAGGTCATTCCAAAGGAAAATATGAATATGTTTATATGCGGTGCACCTGGTTCGGGCAAGTCATATATGTTTGTCAGACCGTATCTTGCACAGTGCATCAAGCGTGAAGAATCCTTTGTATGTACAGATCCGTCGGGTGAACTTCTTGAAACAATGGGCGGTTATGCTAAATCATGCGGATACAAAGTCAAGGTTTTCAATCTCGTCAATCCCGAAAAATCAAACAGTTGGAACGTGACCGGTGAAGTCGGGGTTAATCAAATGCTTGCACAGATAGCGGTTTCCACTATCATACAGAACACGCTTGAAGGTGAAACTCCCGATCCGTTCTGGGACAACGGAGAAAAGAATTTGCTGAAATCACTGTTGCTGTATATCAATTCAAGTGCGTACACAGGCAATAAATCGCTTGGCGAATTATACACTCTCCTTGCAGACGGTAAGTTCAAAGACAGAACTCAAAAATGTTTGGAAAACCTTGATGAAAGTCACCCTGCTAAGCTGTCGTATAACATCTATTCACAGGCAACTAAAGAAGTGCAGTCTTCTTTCGCTTCGGGTTTGGCAACACGCTTACAGATTTTTCAGTCAGAGGCTATCAGAAACATGACTTCGTTTGATGATATAGATTTGACAGCCCCCGGCAGAGAAAAATGTGCCTATTTTATCATCATGTCAGATCAGGACAGCACCTATCAGCTTTTATCTTCATTATTCTTTTCATTTCTGTTTATAAAATTGGCGGAATTCGGAAAGAAATGCGAAAATCAGTTGCTGAAAGTTCATGTAAATATCGTGCTTGATGAATTGCCGTCAATCGGCAATATTCCCGATTTAGGCAGAAAATTGGCTACTGTCAGAAAATACGGTGTCAATGTCATTCCAATAGTACAGCTTATTTCGCAGCTTGATAACAGGTATTCACCTGCGGAACGTGATGAAATCATAGGCTGCTGCGACACGCAGATATGGCTTGGCAGTAATGATATTGCAAGTGCAGAGGTTTTGTCGGAGCGTTCAGGGACTATGACGGTCGATATTTCATCGAAATCCGAAAACATTGATTTTGATACGCAGGCGAAATTGACAAGCTCAGTCGATAAAAGACCTGTTCTGACAGTTGATGAGGTTTTGAGGTTGCCATTGGATGAAGAAATCATTGTATTGCGTGGTCAGAACGTGATGAAGCTGAAAAAGTATAAATTCAGTGAATATCCCGATTTTGAGAAAGTGAAAAATGCAGAGCCTATCACCATTTCAAATTATGCTCCCGAAATTTCCAACAGGTACGAACATAAGGAAGTCAAAGAAAATCCTGTTTTGGAAGAGGATATTCCCCGCAGTTCGCTGTCAGACGATACCGAACCAAAAGAAAAGAAACCCCGTTCCAAATCAACGGGATTGAAAATACAAGGAGATGTTTAGAATGTCAAATGAAATAAAG